>JAFMRN010000268.1 GCA_017354065.1 Solirubrobacterales bacterium | reverse complement strand
GTGGCCTCAACGGCCAGCAGGGCCGTCGCCAACGCCTCTTCGGCCTTCGGACCGAAGCCCTTCAGCGCGCGGATCCGGCGCTCACGGATCGCCTCCTCGAGCTTGGCCAGGGAGTCGATCCCGAGCTCTTCATACAGGCGGCGCGCGCGCTTGGGCCCGAGTCCCTCGAGCTTGGTCAGCGTCAGCAGACCCGCCGGAAACTTGGCGCGCAGCTTCTCCAAGGCCGGGATTTCACCGGTGTCGGCCAGTGCCAGGACCTTTTCCTGGATCGTCGCGCCAACGCCCGGCAGCTCCGTCGCGCGTCCCGCCCGCGCGAGCGCGGTGACCGACGAGGGTGCCCCCCGAACCGCCTTCGCCGCGTTACGGTAGGCGACGATCCGGTGGATCACCGCGCCTTCCAGCTCGTGCAGATCCGCCAGCTCATCCAGGGCGTCCGCGATCTGGCTGTTGGTGGGATCGGACATCTGCCGAGAAGCTACTGCGCGATGGTCTGAGACAGAGGCACTATACTTTTTGAAGTACCCACCCACGAAGAGGAGCCGAGATGGCAGGCACCGTAAACGAAGTTACCGACAGCAACTTCCAGGCCGAGGTTCTCGAGTCCGACGTCCCCGTGCTGGTCGACTTCTGGGCGCCGTGGTGCGGCCCCTGCCGCCAGGTTGGCCCGGTCGTTGAGGAGATCGCCAAGGAGAAGGGCGAGGCGCTGAAGGTCGTCAAGCTCAACACCGACGAGAACCAGCAGACCGCGATTGCCTACAACGTGCTGTCGATCCCCACGCTGCTGGTGTTCAAGCACGGCGCGGAGGCCAAGCGCGTGATCGGCGCCTACCCCAAGCGCAAGCTCGAGTCCGAGATCGAGCCGACTTTGGCGTAATCGGCCGCCGGGGCGACTTGGGGTTCGCCCCGGCGCAGATACGCTTCGCGTCATGAGCACGGACGCGAGAGCTAGACGCCCTGACGGGCCGCTGGCGCGGATCGCGGCGGTCTTTTTGGCCGCGGTGATCGTGTTCCTGAAGGTCGACGGGCTACGGCTGTTGATTCACAACCCGCGGACGCTCGCGGGCGCGGCGTTCTGTCTCGGGGCGCTGGGCATGCTCGACCGCGCCAGGCCGATCGGCTTCTGCACATCCGCCGGGATCGCTGCCGGAATTCTCGTCGCGGTGCAGCCGTGGTGGGTCGAGATCCCGATCGGGCTGGCCACGATCATCCTGTTGCTGGCCGGCTCATACGCGCTGGGCGTCTGGCTCAACCGCCGCGAGCAGCTCAGCTGACCAGGTCCCGAACCAGCTCCGGGTTGTGGAACATGTCGATCGCCGCGATCTTGCCCGATACGACGGTGAAGGCGACCACGCTGACCGGAGCATCCCGGCGATAGGCGACCAGGCCGACGCTCCCGTTGACCAGCACGGGGCGCGCCGAGGCGCCATAACGGCCTGCCTGGCCCGCGCCGGCGCGGGCACTGCGCGCCACGCGGTCCGCTCCGTGCAGCTCGCTGGCGGCGCGATTCAGGCGGTGCGCGCGCAGCACCACGTCCGGTGCCAGCACGGCCACCAGCCGGTCCAGATCACCCTCGCGGGCGGCCGCGAAATAGGCGTTTATGACCTCGCGCTGCGCGCTGATGTCGGCATCCGGAACCGGCGCGTTACCGCGCACCTCGCGGCGCGCACGGGACGCCAGCTGCCGGGTCGCCTCGGGGCTGCGTCCCAAGAGCGCGGCGATCTCAGCGAACGGCACGGCGAACATGTCATGGAGCACAAAGGCGACACGTTCAGCGGGGGAGAGGGACTCCAGAACCACCTGCATCGCGACTCCGACGCCGTCTGAGAGCAGCGCCTCATATTCGGGGTCGGTCCCGTCAGCGCTGTCGATCACCGGTTCCGGCCGGAAGGAGTCAAGCGGCTGATCACGGCGGTCGCGGATGCCGTTCAGCGCGATCCGTGTCACCACGGTGGTCAACCAGGCCTCAAGGTTCCCGATCTCAGCCGGGTCCGAGCGTTGCAGGCGCAGCCAAGCCTCCTGGACGGCGTCATCGGCCTCGGCCAGCGAGCCGAGGATCCGATAGGCGATGGCCCGTAAGCGCGACCGCTGAGCGTCGAAGCGGTCAGCTAAGTCGGTTTGGTCCATGTCACAGCTCTCCCCGGTAGCGGGTCATAGAAGTGCGACCCCGCAACTACGAATGATGTGACAGGAGGATCTCTGATGACAAGAATCGAGGGTGTCGACCCCAAACAGGCCGGACCGATGGTCAAGCTCGCGCTACGCTTCGGCCCGCGCCTCGTGCGCAAGCTCGCCGGGCGCGCGCCCCAGCTCGATGACGGGCTTGAACCGCTGCGAATCCAGGCCTACCAGCCGAAGCTGATGCTGGCGAGCGCCCGCTTTGGCGCGGCGATGCAAAAGCCCCGGAGCCTTGATGAGCGCGTCCACCTGCTGGCTCACCTGAAGGGTGCGCAGATGGTCGGCTGTGAGTACTGCGTGGATCTCGGCTCCCAGATCTCGCGCAAGTCGGGCCTGTCCGATGACGAGCTGCTCGCGCTGGTCGACTACAACAACAGCCCGCTGTTCAGCGCGGCGGAGAAGGCCGCACTCGACTTCACGACCGGCTTCATGCGGACGCCCGTGGACATCTCAGACGAGGTCTTCGCCAACGCACAGCGCTACTTCTCAAACGCCGAGCTGGTGGAGCTTGCCGCCTTGCTGGCGTTCGTCAACGGTTTTCGTTTCAACGCGGCGTTTGAGATCGGTTCCGCCGGCTTCTCGGAGGGGATGGTCTGTGCGCTGCCCGACAAGCCCGCCGGGTCTGCCGCGCGCCTGAAGGCCGCCGGCTAGTCCGCGGATTCATATCTCTGCAACCGCCCCGGGAAGGTGTGACAAATGGGCACGATCCGAAGAACTTCGTGACTAAGGCGTCACATTCGCGTTTCTGTGACCGAACCGGCAAGGTCTGTAACGCTCGCGTCACGATTGTGCCCATTTTTTACACGTGTGCACGGGGTTCTGAGGGTTTCATTGGTGCCGTGAGCAGTGCAAGGGCGATGACCAGCGTGCCGCCAAGCGCGACCACGTTCAGTACCCGGTCCCGCGTTCCGAGCATCGACAGGTGCGTGAGGTGGAAGGCCAGGTGCCCGGCGCTGAAGACGGTCCAAGCGCCGCCGGAGAGTCGCACCAGGTAGACGTCGCGCGCTCGCGCCACTGCCCCGGCGCTGAGGACCAGCAGGGCCAGATACAGCCCGCCCACGTCACGGGAGAGGTGCTGGTTATAGGGCCCCAGCGTCGTCAGCCAGTGCATTCCGAGTCCTGGAAACCCCCGGTACCACGCGGCCGGCGCGAGCGCTGCCCAGACTCCGACAAAGGCCGCTGACAGTGCCAGGGCCGCGAGCAGCACCTGTCGGGTCCGTAGGTTCATGGCCCCGAGACGGGCGCGACGGCGCCGGTGTGACACGGGATGTCACATTTTTGGCGCCCGGGTAGTCGAGGCTGTGAGACCAAGTGAAAGGACGGACGGTATGCAGCCAAGAATCGACAACCCGCTGATGAGCGTGCCCGGCGTGCTTGACGCCTTCAACAGCCTGGGGAAGGCGGCGCACCGCTCCGGGGTGCCCGACTCAACGC
>JAFMRN010000267.1 GCA_017354065.1 Solirubrobacterales bacterium | reverse complement strand
AACGCGGTGATCTCGGGCAACCGCGGGGCCGCGGCCGCGAAGCTCTGGTCCGATCTGGGGGAGGGCGATCCGATCAAGGTTCGCGAGCTGGAGGACGAGCAGGCCGAGGCGCGCTTTGTCTGCTCTGAGGTCGAGACCTTGGTTGACGCCGGGGCGTCGCGCTCGGAGATCGCGATCTTCTATCGGACCAACGCGCAGTCGCGTGTCTTGCAGGAGCAGCTGGGGCGCGCTGAGATCGCCTATCAGGTGATCGGCGGTACGAAGTTCTATGACCGGATGGAGGTCAAGGACGCGCTCGCCTACCTGACTCTGTTGATCAACCCGTCCGACGTTGGCGCGTTCACCCGGATCGTGAACCAGCCCAAGCGCGGGATCGGCCAGACCTCCGTCGCCAAGGTCGTGTCGTTCGCGAACACCGTCGGGCTGCCGATCTGGGATGCGGCTTTGGCGGCGGCGGACGGCCGTGCGCCCGGGCTCGGCGCGGCCGCGGTGAAGGCCTTCGCGCGGTTCATGTCGACCATGACCGAACTGCGCGACCGGACCGGCTCCGTCGCCGACATCCTGTCCGAGACCCTGGAGGCCACCGGCTACCTGGACTGGCTGCGCGCCGAGCGCACGATCGAGGCCCAGGGCCGGATCGAGAACCTGGAGGCGCTGATCGACGGGGCGCACGAGTACGGCGATGGCTCACTGGCCGAGTACCTCCAGCAGCTGGCCCTGCTGGCCGACGCGGACAGCCGCAGCGATGATGAGGGCCTGGTCACGCTGATGACCCTGCACAACGCGAAGGGGCTTGAGTATCCGATCGTGTTCATGCTGGGCATGGAGGACGGCGTGTTCCCGCACTCGCGCGCCTTGGAGGAGGGCAACGTCGAGGAAGAGCGCCGCCTCTGTTACGTCGGCATCACCCGCGCCCAGCGCGACCTGTACCTGGTCCACGCCCGCCAGCGCACGGTGTTCGGCGCGCGGTCATACGCGATCCCCTCACGTTTTTTGAACGAGATTCCCGCGCGGCTCACCGATCGCGAGGAACGTCCACGCCGTGGTGGCGGCGCCGCCGACTGGGAGTTCGGCGGCGCCGAGCAACCGCAGATCACCGCGTACCGGCTCGGGGACGACGTCAGCCACCCGAGCTTCGGTGACGGCGTGGTGACGGGCCTCGAGCCCGGCGGGATCGTCGTGATCCGCTTTTCCGACGCGAGCGAGCGCAAGCTCGTGGCGGACCTGGCGCCAATCAGCAAGCGCTGAGGAACGCGGCGACCTCTGCGGTTGTCGCCAGCCGCACGACGCTGTGCTGTGCGAGCTCCGTCGGCCAGCGCCGCCGGCGGATGAAGTGGCTGCGGGTTGCGTCGGCGAACAGCGCGAGCACGCCTTGCAACGACTCGGTGTTCCCGTTCCAGAGCTGTTCCGGGCCCCATGCGCGCCGAACGGTGCGCTTGATTCCAGCCACACGATGAGATCCGCGGTGTCAAGGATCAGGTTGCCCAGCTTGTGCTGGTAGACGCCGTCAATCACCCAGCCGGTCACGTTGAGAGTTGGCTCGAGCAGGGCGCGCAGCGCTTGGTCTGAGGTCTCCTGCCAGTTCGGACCGTGCACCAGCGCGTCCAGCTCGACGAACGGCACGTCAAGGCGCTCTGCGAGCGTACGGCCGAGGGTGGTCTTGCCGTTTCCGCTGGCGCTGGCGATGATCGCGTAGCGGGTTGCCACGGTCGCAAAGCTAGTGGTGCGCGCCTTAGGTTGGGCCGAAAGGGTTCATATACGACCATAACGGCCCATTCTCGGCCCGGCACTGCCGTCCGGCCGGGTAGATTGCGGGCCATGAGCGCGACTTTGATCGACGGCAAGGCGATCGCCGCTGATGTGCGGGCGGAGGTTGCCCGCGGTGTCGCGGCGCTGGAGCGCCAGCCCGGCCTGGCGACGATCCTGGTGGGGAACGACCCCGCCTCCGAGGTCTACATCGGGATGAAGCGTAAGCAGTCAGAGGCGGTCGGGATCGCCGATCTGCACCGCCACCTGCCCGCTGACAGCACCCATGATCAGGTCGCCTCCCTGATTGGCGAGCTGAACCAGGACCCGGCGGTCAGCGGGATCCTGCTCCAGCTGCCGGTACCCAAGCCCTTGAACGGTCAGGCGCTGACCGAGCTGATCTCGCCGGACAAGGACGTCGACGGTCTGACGCCGGTGAGCGTCGGGCGGCTTGTGCGCAACGAGGAAGGGCTGCGTCCCTGCACGCCGGCCGGCGTGCTCGAGCTGCTCGATCGCCACAACGTCCAGATCGAGGGCGCTGAAGCGGTGGTGGTCGGCCGCTCTGACCTGTTCGGCAAGCCGGCGGCGATGATGCTCCTGCACCGCAACGCCACGGTCACCATCGCGCACTCGCGCACCCGGGACCTGGCTTCTGTGACGCGGCGGGCCGACATCCTGATCGCGGCCGTCGGCGTGCCCGGGCTGATCACCGCCGATCACGTCAAGCCGGGCGCGGTGGTGATCGACGTCGGCATGAACCGGCTCGAAAGCGGGCTCGTGGGGGATGTGGCGCACTCTGAGGTGAAGGAGATCGTCTCCCTGATCACGCCCGTCCCGGGCGGCGTCGGTCCAATGACGATCGCGATGTTGCTGGCCAACACGCTCCAGGCAGCACGGTGATGGAGGACCGAATCGGCTTCCGGCCGGACAGGATCCGGCTGGGCGAATGGATCATCGGCGTCAGCTCGCTGCTGTTGTTGATCGACCTGATCGTGCTGCCGTGGTTCGCGATCAACTCGACCTTCAAGACCACGGTGCAGCTCGGCAACCCCGGCAGCGCGACCGGCTGGCAGTCCTTCGACGTGATCGGGCCGCTTGTGATCGTCACCTGCCTGATAGGCCTCGCGACCTGGTACCTGCAGGGCAGCCAGCCCTCTCCGGCGGTGCCCGTCTGCATGACGGTCATCACGACCGTGTTCGGACTGCTCAGCGCGCTGGGCCTGCTGATCCGGGTGGTCTTCTCGCACCCGACGGTGCTGATCTCGGGCACCAAGGGGGTCGATTACATCCACCCGCTGGTCTGGGCGGTGGTCGGGCTGTTCCTGTCCTTCGGCCTGGTCGCCGGCGCCTGGATCTCGCTGCGTGAGGACGGCGTCCAGCCCAAGGACGCGCCGCGCCGGATCGAGACACTGCGGCTCACCCAGCGGTCTGCTTAGCTTCGGCGCGTGCTGAGTCGGGAACAGGTTGATCACGTCGCCAAGCTAGCCCGCTTGGAGCTGTCCGACGCCGAGGCCGAGCGCTTCGGGGTCGAATTGTCGAAGGTGCTCGACTACATCGACACGATCCGCACCCTCTCCTTGGAGGAAGTGGCACCGACGTCGCATGTGGTCGAGGTCAACGACGCCGTGCGTCCAGACCAGCCACGGCCGTCACTGCCACGCGACGTGATCCTCTCGCAAGCTCCTGAGGTGGCCGACGACGGCTTCGCGGTGCCCAGCCCCGGAGCGAGCGCCGAATGAGCGCTGAGCTGCTGGGCCTCAGCGCCGCCCAGGCAGAGGCGGCGATCACAAAAGGCGAGCTGAGCGCCGATGAGCTGTTCGAGTTCTACCGCGGCCGCGCGGCTGCGGACGCTCTGAACGCGTACAC
>JAFMRN010000266.1 GCA_017354065.1 Solirubrobacterales bacterium | reverse complement strand
GGGCCGCCGCGGTAGTGTTTGAGGAGCAGGTACTTCGGCATCGTGGTCTCCTGATCTCGTGGGCCGCGCGTCTCGTGGCCCTTCACCTCGTGAGCGGAGCCGATCACAGGTTCTCGACATGGAAGCACTCATCCAGCTCCGAGACCGTCAGGGTTGGGGGCAACGCCAGGCGGGACGCGAGAGGCCTCGCGAAACGCCGTCTGCAAGCGCAGAGACCTGTCGATTCCCGGAAGACCCATCCGGTGAACCAGCCCGGGAGCGGCCAGGCCACGGACACCTCAAGCGCGAAGAACCCCAGTGCCGCTCCCTCCCGCGCCAATGGCCCCCGCGATCATCTCGCGGCTGGCGACGAGCGTTCTGCTCCGCGCGGATAGCAGGCATCTGCTGACCCGCCTGTTAGCGGTCCGCAGCAGACAATCGGGCTCTGCGGATTCCGTTTAGACATGCCGCGGCCTATCTCGACGCTTACGAGGACTCAGCCGGACGCCGCACCGGATCGGTAGAGCGCCGTCGGGTCAGCGTGAGCGCGGTCGCCAGCAACAGCCCCCAGACCAGGAACCAGGGATCCCACAAGAAGGCGTGCCACTGCAGTGCTTTGTGGTCTGCGTGAGCGGATGCGTGAACGATGTCGACTTGCACCAGCAGGCCAATCGATGTCAGGACGCCGCCATACAGCACCAGGACGACTGCGGCCAGCCAGGCAGCGCCGCGCACAACCTGATACTGACGGGAAGTCAGCCATGGCGGTTGCGCGACCACGAGTAGCCCTGTGGCGCTGGCGATCAACTTCAGCGCCACGGTCGTCCACACGATCGCCAAGAGGCCCGCAGTGGGGTTGCGACCTTCGCGTTCCAGCGTCCCGCCGATCGTGTCAAGCAGCGCGGTGCCGCCCGCGCCCCAGTAGGCGCTCACCGCCGCGTAGAGCGCGCCGAGCGCGGCCGCGGCACACGCAGCTATCCATGCGGATTGGCGCGCGGTCGAGCGGGGTGGCGCCTCATCCATCACCCAGAGCATGCCAAGCGATCGCGCATCTACTCCATCGGCGGTTCGTGACGCGCATGCCCCCGGCAGCCGTATGTCCGGGTCGATCGCAACGACTACGAGACTCGAGCCGCCGCGAGGCGCGGAGCTCTCCTCGCGGCGGTCGCGTGATCAGGATCCCACTAGGAGCACCAGCGCAACCCCGGGATCCGGCAGGTGTTGGGTGAGCGGCTCACGGACGATGGTGCAAATTCACAAGCCGAATGGCGCCATAGACAAGCCGACGCACGAACGATGACGAGCCGACGCGGGGTCGCGCGCGCTCGGAGATCAGCCGCAACCGTGGCTGCTGGTACCGGCGTCCCAGCTTGAGTATCCCCTGGCTCCTCTCGGAGCGCGATGGCGTCGCCGCCACAGCCCAACCAGCGCTCAGAGCACTTCCGGGACGCGTCGGTCCGGCCCAGTGGAAGCAGTCGGACAGCTGAGGGACGGGCTGGGCGAGGCTCCATGCTCCCGCCTCGGCGCAACTCCAGGCGCGTCGGCGCTGACCGCCGAGCGGGAGGTGGCCGAGCTCGGCGCTTGCCGCGTCGATCAGCTCCTCGGCGTCGCGCGGCAGTTCGATCAGCCCCTCGATCGGAGTCCACGCCTCCCAGGCGAGTTGCGCCGTGGCCCGGTCTGCCAGGTCGGGCTGGTCGAGGGTCCGCCCGCGGCGGACCGCGATTTCTATGATCGTTTGGTCGTTCACGGCGAGACCTGCTTGTCGGCTGTGGCGCCGGACTGCATTGACCGTGTCACCTATCCCCTGGGTCCTTGCGGGGTAGTTGGACGACGCCGCTAAGAGGCGCGAGCTCGATCGGGTGATGGGTCGCGCTGGCCGTGTCACCGTGACCGGGTGGGCCGTCCGTGAGACGAAACGTTCGCGGGCCCGCCCAACCTTGTGCAGGTCTCGCCGGAGGTGGCGATACCGGAAAACGGCGTTCTAGCGGAAACGGTTGAGCTAGGGATTGTCAGCCCGGGCAAACGCAGCACGTGCAACGGCACGACGGCAGAGGAAGTTCCTACGGTCGGCACTATCGAGAATCATCATCTCGTCCACGGTTGAGTTCGGCAAGGCCACGTCGGCGCGTTACTTCCCGGCGGACCGAAGGCGCGACGCTCTGTGACGCCAGCGCAACGCACAAAGGCGTCGGGTGACAGTGCTCTAGCCCCTCATGGCCTACGCGACCTGAAGCTCTGGCGACACAGTGAACGCCATGCCTGATCTGAGGTCGTTACGAAATGCGAGCGACAACGTAACATCACCGGCAACCGTCTGCCTAGGGCCAATATGTGGCAGCCTTGCTCCATAACCGGGGCTGAGGGGCGCCAAGAGGCGTCGTCGATGCTCGAGTAACTCGTCAGCGATTCCGTTGACCGCATGCGAAACTCAACGACGGTGATCAAGGACCATCGTTCCTATCCGTTGCGGGTTTACGGGTTGGCTGTGCTCTGCGGTCTGGGCCTAGCCTGTGTTGCCGTTGGGATTGCTGACGGTTGGGTGCTCATTGCTGCGGGAGGGACCGCCATTGCCGTCTCACTCGTTCGCCTCCACGTGATTCTCGATCGTCGGCGAGTAGGGCTCGGCCCGAGACCGCTGCCGCTCGACCGAGCCTCAGGGCCGAAAGACCGTCTGTGACGCCCCGCGCGACGCCAGCCGCGGAGTCGAGCACAGACGTGACGGAGGATCGGGCGGCGAGGTGGGCCGACACCCGCGTGATCATGTTCGCCGAGAAGTTCTACGCTTCGTCCACGACAACCCTTTAGCAGCGACCCGGCTGGAGCGGCCCTGTGAGCCGGAAGACCTGGATCGCCGGGTTCGGGGAGAGCACGAGCCTGGCCGCGGGGTCGGACCGGGTCCAGTCGACCTCCGGTGAGCGCACAAGCTGCGTGGTGAAGAAGACCCGGTTGGCGGTACTGACCACGTACTGGTAGTGCCCCCGGTTCAGCGCCGTGCGCCAGGCCCGACAGCTGGTGATGGGCCGGAACGAGCCATGGGGACCGCGCTGGCCCATGTACGCGACGCGATTGGAATCGTCGAGACCCCAGAGGGGATAGCCGAAGAACCAGCCGAGGGTGCCCACCAGGGCGATCTGCGCGTGGTGCAGGCCCCGGGCCCAGCGCCACACCTTGTAGATGGCGGACGGCCCGTACTTGTCGGTATATCGGTGCCTCAGGTAATCCCGGGTACCCGAGTAGCCCACTGCGACCCCGGCCAGCACGAGCGAAACAGCCAGCGTAGCGGCGGTGGCGCGGACGAGCGGGCGCCGGAGCGGGATCCGCGACCCCACGATCACCGCCACCACAAGGACCAGGACCACCGCGGCGTGGGCTCCGCCCAGGCTGTAGTCCGATGTCCACACGCGGCGCAGGGCCACCGTGGCCACGAACAGCGTCGTCAGTCCGGCCGCCGCCGCCAAGCGGCCAAGCTGGCTCCTGAACAGCAGGGCCAGCGGCGTGACGGCCAGCGCCAACGCCAGCGCGGGAGCTCCGTAACGGATGGTGAACATGAAGCAGTAGGGATGTCCCCAGGGCCCGCACGCCGTGAGCGGAGTCAATGGGTAGGCGACCAGGCAGGCCAAGGCGATCAGAGCCGC
>JAFMRN010000265.1 GCA_017354065.1 Solirubrobacterales bacterium | reverse complement strand
TACCGCCGGGGATCTTGTACTTCTTGTCCGCGTCCCAGGGCTGCTGTGCCGCGGGGTTCTCAGAGATCCACTTCTCAGCGGCCGGGAGCAGTGCGTCAGCGCTCGGAACGACCTCATCCACAAGCCCCAGCTCCAAAGCCTTGTCCGGCTTGTAGCCCATGAAGCCCGGGGTGGCCAGAGACTTGGTCAGCACGTTCATCAGCGCGCTGACGATCCCGAACTTACGCACCGTGCGGACCACGCCGCCGGCGCCCGGCAGCAGCCCCAGAGAAACCTCGGGCAGGCCGACGATCGCGGAGGAATCGTCAACGAGAATCCGATGATGAGACGCCAGGGCGATCTCGTAACCCCCGCCCAGCGCGGCGCCGTTGATCGCGGCAACTACCGGCTTGCCGAGCGTCTCCAGGCGGCGCAGCAGCGCCTTGGACTCCTCCACGACAGCGGACAGCTCGGCCGCGTTCTCGGGCCGGACCTGCTTGAGCATGTGCAGGTCCCCGCCCGCGAAGAACGTCTTCTTCGCGGAGGTGATGACGACGCCCTTCAACGCGTCGCCGAGACCCTCGAGCTGCTCGACCGCAGCCTTCAGAGAGGGCGTGAAGTCGGCGTTCATCGTGTTGGCGGACTGGTTCGGATCGTCCAGCGTGAGGACGACCACACCGTCCCGGTTGTCGAACTTAATTGTGTTGGTCATTTAGATCGCCTCCACGACGGTCGCGATTCCCATGCCGCCGCCGACGCACAGCGTCGCCAGCCCGTACTTGCCGCCGGTGCGGTGCAGCTCATCCACCATCGTGCCGAGGATCATCGCCCCGGTCGCGCCCAGCGGGTGGCCCATGGCGATCGCCCCGCCGTTGACGTTGACCTTCTCCATGTCCAGGCCCATGTCCCGGACAAAGCGCAGCACGACCGCCGCGAACGCCTCGTTGATCTCGACCAGGTCCAGGTCCTCGACACCAAGGCCCGCCTTCTCCAGCGCCTTGCGCGAAGCCGGGGCCGGCCCGGTCAGCATGATCGTCGAGTCAGCGCCAGACAGGGCGGTCGACAGGATCCGGGCGCGCGGCTTCAGGCCCAGCTCGGCGCCGGTCTTCTCGTTACCTAGCGCGACCAAAGACGCACCGTCGACGATCCCGGAGGAGTTACCGGGCGTGTGGACGTGGTCGATCTTCTCGATCCAGTGGTACTTCTGCAGCGCCACGGCATCAAAGCCGCCCATCTCACCCATCATCTCGAACGACGGGTTCAGCTCACCGAGCTTCTCCGTCGTGGTCCCAGGACGGATGAACTCGTCGTGGTCGAGGATCACCTGGTCGTTGACGTCCTTCACGGGGACTACCGAGTCCTTGAACCGGCCCGCCGCCTGGGCGGCCGCGGCGCGCTCTTGGGAGCGCGCGGCAAAGGCGTCCACGTCGTCACGGCTGAAGCCCTCAAGCGTGGCGATCAGGTCCGCGGACACACCCTGGGGGATGAACGACGTCTTGTAAGCGGTGTCCGGGTCCATCGGCCAGGCGCCGCCGTCGGTGCCGAGCGGACAGCGCGACATCGACTCGACGCCACCGGCGAACACCAGGTCCTCCCAGCCGGAGCCGACCTTCTGCGCCGCGATGTTCACGGCCTCCAGGCCGGAGGCGCAGAAGCGGTTGACCTGCACACCGGAGACGGTCTCGGGCAGGCCGGCCTTCAGCGCGGCGGTTTTGGCGATATCCATGCCCTGATCACCGACCGGGGTCACGCAGCCCAGCACGACGTCATCTACGCGCTTGGGATCTAGGTCGGGGTTGCGGCTGAGTTCCTCGTGGATCAGGCCGACCACCAGGTCGACCGGCTTGGTGGTGTGCAGCGACCCGTTGGACTTCCCCTTGCCGCGGGGAGTGCGGATCGCGTCAAAGACGAGCACGTCTGTGGCTGGCATCAGTAGCGGAGCTCCCTGAGTTCGTGGATGCGCGTGATGCCGACAGGGGTGTCGGCTCACTGCAGGGGCATCGTACCGCTTTACAAAATGCGTCTGTTTGTTACAGCGAGACCTGCGACCGAGCCGTGTCGTCGCCCAGGCTCGCAAAACCCCGCACGATCGAGACGATGTACTCCTCGGCGTAGGCGCGCAGCTGCTCCTCACTGTCCAGCGACACGACCGACTCCGGGGTCAGCACCAGCGAGATGATCGTGCGCGTGAGCAGTTCCGAAAGCACCGTCAGCTGCTGCTGATCGATCCACAGGTTGCCGGCCCCGGCCTCGTGCTCGCCGAGTCCGTAGATGAACTCGCGCCCGGCCTCGATCACCGGCGCGCCCTGGGTAGTCAACAGCGGCAGGATCAGCTCGGGCTCGGTCCGCAGCAGGCGCTGGAGGACCTCGTGCTGGCGCAGCGACCCCATCGCGAACACGAACCCCTCAACGGCGCGGCGCTCAACGCCCTCATGCTGCTCCACCACCGCGCGGACCTCCTCGATGAAGGCGGCCAGCTCACGCAGCAGCGCGGCCTCCAGCACGTCGCGCTTGGACGGGAAGTGCCGGTAGATCGTCACCCGCGACAGGCCGACGCGCTTTGCCAGCTCGTCGATCGTGAAGCCGCGCACCCCGAAATCCGAGATCTGCTCAACGGCCGTGCTGAGGATCCGGTCGCGAACCTCCTCAGCCCCCTGCGCGGCGCCGGACAGCACCTTGGCCAGCAGTTTGGGCTCGGAGCGTTTCTTTTGCGGGGCCATCTCGAAACCGAAATCTAGCGCCAGGACCGCCGCGCCGAGCCACACGCTTGCCAGCTTTACAAGTTTCGATAACCTGTAACACGGTTGTCACGGCAGCGTAGGTTCCGTGGCAACCGCCCCGGATCCAAACGACCCCAAGGAAGCCATCGCGATGTCGACCACCACCCCGCCCGCGGCCCCCAAGCGCGCGATCTTCGAGGACGAGCACCACGCGTACCGTGAGAGCTTCGCGACCTTCGTACAGCGCGAGATGGTCCCCAACAACGCCGAGTGGGAGCAGAACGGGATCGTCTCCCGGGACCTGTTCGCAAAGCTCGCCGAGCACGGCTTCCTGTCGATGCAGATCCCGGAGGAGTACGGCGGCAACGGGATCGACGACTTCCGCTTCAACGCGATCCTCGCGGAGGAGGCCTCGCGCGCGTTCGTGGCCAACGCCTTCGGCGGGCCGCAGCTGCACACCGACATCTGCGTCCCCTACTTCCTGGCCGCCGCCAACGACGAGCAGAAGCAGCGCTGGCTGCCCGGCCTGGCCTCGGGCGAGAAGATCGCGGCGATCGCGATGACCGAGCCCGGCACCGGCTCGGACCTGGCCGGGATCAAGACGCGCGCCAAGCGCGACGGCGATCACTACGTCGTGAACGGCGCCAAGACCTTCATCACCAACGGAATCAACTGCGACCAGGCGATCGTCGCCGCGATCACCGATCCGGACGCCGGCCACGGCGGTATCAGCCTGCTGGTGATCGACTCCACGTCGCCCGGCTTCAGCCGCGGCGCGAAGATCGACAAGATCGGCCAGCACGCCTCGGACACGGCCGAGCTGTTCTTCGACGACTGTCTGGTCCCGGCCGAGAACCTGCTGGGCGCTGAGGGCACCGGCTTCTTCCAGATGGTCGAGAAGCTCGTCCCCGAGCGCCTGACCCT
>JAFMRN010000078.1:3499-9138 GCA_017354065.1 Solirubrobacterales bacterium | reverse complement strand
CCACAGTAGCTTGTTCAGATACGAGGTCAGGGTGCTGTTCGGTGCCTGCTGGGTCCCGAGGTCCTCATATGTGGTGGCGCTCTTCGCGCTCGCAAACCGCCGGGTCGCGGAGCGGATCAGCTCCTCTGCGACACCGCATTTCTCGGCAAACTCAGCTACCGGGATCTGCGCCAGCTCCGCCAGTACCTGATCGGCCCCCTCGGTGTGAGCGGCGATGAACTCGTGATCGGTCAGGTCCTCCTGCACCAGCACGCCGAGCATCGCGGCCAGGCACCAGGAGTCGGTGCCGGGCCGGACCTGCAGGTGGAAGTCGGCCATCTCAGCCGTCTCTGAGCGCCGCGGGTCGACCACGATCATCGCCCGGTCGGGGTCCTTTTGCAGCTCACGCAGGACGACGCGAGCGCGCGGGAAGGAGTGAGTCTGCCACGGGTTCTTGCCGAGAAACATGACCACCTCGGCATGCTCGAAGTCACCCTTGGTGTGGGTTCCGTACAGCTGTGCGTCGACCCACGCCTCACCGGTTTTCTCCTGGGCCAGCGCGTTGGAGTAGTACTTGGTACCCAGCGCGGCGCGCAGTGACTGACCGTACGCGGCGGGCAGGTGATTGCCCTGGCCGCCGCCTGAGTAGAACAGGATCTTGTCACCGCCGTGGGTGTCGCGGATTCCCTTCAGGCGGGCGGTGATCTCAGAGATCGCGGTGTCCCAGTCAATCTCCTCATAGGTCCCGTCCGGGCGTCGGCGCAACGGCGAGGTCAGCCGGTCACGGCTGTTCTGATAGTGGTCCAGGCGCAGAGGCTTGTTGCAGGAGTACCCCTTTGAGCCGACGTGCTCCTTGTCACCGCGGATCTTTGCCAGCCGCCCGTCCTCGACCTGGATTTCCAGGCCGCAGTTGCACTCACACAGAATGCAGGCCGATTTCTGCCAGGTTCCGTCGCTCATGTGACCTCAGTTCATCGTTTGGGAGAGACATGCATCGTGATCTTCGCCCGGAATACGGCCTGGTCAGAGGGGTCGAGAATCTCGACGTTCGCGAACACCTCGACACCATCCTCCACCGGCGGGATCGGGTCAAGTGTCGCCACCGCTTTGAGGTTCCCGCGCGCCTTCTTCAGGTACTCGACGGTCATGCCCTTCGGGATCCAGCGCGCGTCCGCCGGCACGCTGACCTCGGTCGCCATGCCGCCGGCCAGCTCCGCCATGTTGCACATCGCGATCGCGTGAACGGTTCCGAGATGGTTGTGCACAGAGCGGTGATCCTTGATGGTCACCTCAGCGTGGCCCTCACGCAGTTCCTCGATGTGCGGGCTGATGCTGCCGAAGTACGGTGCCTTCACGCACAGTGCACGCGTGAAGATCGCCTTGCCGCCGGGTACCCCGGACAGCCGTCTCCAGAGGGACAGGGTGCTGGGCATCAGGCCTCCACTTCGATCGCCGTCGCGGCACGCGGCGCGTCGTCAACGGGTCGGGTCAGCGTCGCCAGTACGGAGGCGCTCGTGTTCTCGCGCATCGCGTCCAACAGCCTGTTCTGGACTTTGCGCATCGCCTTACGCCGTGCACGACGCGCCGGCGGCACGGCGTCAAGCAGCGTGGTCAACCCGTACAGACCCGAGTAGGCACCGACCACCGGGACGATCGCTGGGTTGAGCTTCGGAAAGCCGAGCCAGTCGCTGAGATCGGTCCCGATCGATACACGGGCGAGCGCGGTGTGCGATTGGAGCACCAGCCAGCGGGCAAGCCTGTCACGGGAGCTGTCAGAGGTGATCCCATAGATCTCGGGGTAGGCCGCGATCAGCGCGGAGCCAAGCTCGGTGGCGGACTGATCGGGCTTGATCACGGTGCGGAAAAACAACCAGAACAGCCGCATCGCGTCGTGCTCGTCTGTCAACAACAGGTTCTGGTTGACGCCGACCAGGTAGCCGACGTAACGCCAGAGGTGGAAGATCGCCTCACGGTCGCGCCTGTTGAAGGGTTGGCCACAGACAAACCCGGCGACCGTCGGATATGCCGCGAACGCGATGATCACGTTGGAGAAGACCTGCTGGTTGACGGCCAGGTGCGGGTTATCCCAGTCCCCGCGCTTCATGAACCCAGCGCGCATGAACGCGTGGGTCAGCCGGACCCGCACGCTCGACTGGTAGCCCTGGGCGCCGATCGCCAGCGCCCCAGGGGCGGTTACCTCCTGCACCCAGGACAGCGTCTCGGTTGCGCGACGCCCCGCCCTGTCACGGGTATCGCCGGAGCGGAGCAAAACCGCGTTGCCATCCGGCGTCGTAAACGTGATAGCCAACCCGACCATCAGCAGCGGTGCGGCAGCCGGACCGAGCCCGGAGAACAGCTCGCTGGCGCGGTCCAGTTTCTCGCGGTCGACCCAGAAGGGCACCTCCTCCGCGCTGGCAAAGAAGTCACGCAGCGCCGGGTGCGCGTCGGGCACGGCGTCGATGCCTTCTGTCAGCGCTCGCTCAAACTGTGCGCGAATGTTCTGTCCTTCGCTGCTCTTAATCGCGGCAACCAGGGCGTCGGCCTCGGGGTCGCCGACGAACGCGTACTTCTCAAAGGCAGCCAGCTGCTGCCGGGTTGGTTCAAAGTCGCGACGGTACAGCGACGGCAGCAGCCGGAACGGCCACACCTTCGTGTAATCGGTCATCTCAGCCACCGGCGGCCTGCCTTGCCTTCACGCGCTTGGCGACGTCACGCAGCACGAGCTTGAAGGCGACCCCGAACCCGACCCCGAAGAACGGGTCGAGTAGCTTGCCGATCGCCTGTGGGCGAACGCCAAACAACGTTGTCCAGGTGACCACCGTTCCTTCAGGGACGGGCTCGAACTGCACGTAGCCGAGCCGGTGTTCGGACGGTGGGCGTGACTCGACGATGCGGTACTGCATGCGCGTCGGCCGCTCGAAGCCGGTGATCTCCTCTTGCAGCCAGATCGCACCGCAGTCGAGTTCGCGGATCGCGCCGAGCCCGTTGCGTTCGGTGTTGCCCTCGCGGACCAGTTTGGCGCTGCGGACCCCGGGTATCCCGCTGAGGGCCTCGTGGTCGGTGTAGACATCGAAGACCAGGTCGATCGGAGCCTTGATCGTTTTGGCGACTGTAAGCGTGTACATGGGTTCCTTTCCCGTTAGGTTCCGACTTGGTCGATCCGTGTTCCCTCGATCCACGGCTCCGCGTCCCTGAGAAACGGAGTGTCGCCCAGCCGTTCTTGGTCCTCGAGGAACGCGCGCAGGACCTCCGGAACCACACGAGCCGAACCGGCGGCGACAATTCCCGCCTGTTCCAGATCGAGGCCGCCGCTCAGCCGGCGGTCGGTGCCGAAGTAGACGCAGCGCTTGATCGCGGCCACCGTGGCCGGCGAGCGACGCGCCAGACGCTCCCCAATAGCCTGGGCCGCGCAAACCAGCTCATCCTTTGGGACAAGCCGATGCACGAAGCCGAGCTCAAGCGCATCGGAAGCGGTCAGCGGGACCCCCTCAAGGATGTGCTCCAGCGCGTGCCCGGTGCCGACCATCCGCGCGAGCCGCTGGGTGCCTCCACCACCGGGGATCAGACCCACGACGCTCTCGATCTGACCCAACAGCAGGTCCTCGGAATCCGCGGCGTAACGCAGATCGCAGGCCAGCGCCAGCTCGTGTCCGCCTCCCAGGGCCGGACCGTTGATCGCGGCGATGTAAACCGTTGAGGAGCGGTTCATCCGCAGGATCGCTCTTTTCCAGCGATAGCCCCAGGCGAGCCCGGCACCGATTCCCCCGCCGTACTTCTCGACCGCGTCGGCCAGTCCCGGGATCCGCAGCACAACGTTCTGGACTCGCGCGTACACATCCATCAGTGACAAGGGCAGTGGCGGGTGCGGGACCGCGAGCATCCCCGCAAAGACGGCCGGATCAGCGTGGGTGAGGAATTGGCCCTCCACCCCGCCGGTCAGCACGACGGCGCCGATACTCGGATCGCGCTCCACCGCCCGCGTCAACAGGTTCAGCTCACGGATGACGGTGGTTCCGACGTAGTTGAACGGCGGATTGGAGTACCGGGCGGTGAGGACCCGGCCCTCCTGATCCAGGGCCCAGGTCTCCAGCTGTAGGTCTACTGCCCGCATCTCAGTGACCTCGTTTGGGCTGACGCAGGCTCTCAAATCCGTTGTTCAGCAGGTAGTGGCCGACGTTGATCGCCGCATGCCGGTCGGGAGCGGGCTCCTTGCCGGCGGCCATCCGCCACAGCTGCACCGTGTAGAAGGTCAGCTCGGTCAGGTTGTCGAGCAGCCGGATCCCGCTGCGACGCGGGTTGACGACGCTCTCATCGGCCCGGCCGGCCAGCAGTTCGGCGGGAAAGTCGGGCTGGACGGTCAGCGGGCGCCCAAGGCCCACAAGGTCAATGGCGCCCGACTCCAGTGCGTCAACCATCCCAGCAGCGGTGCGGAACCCACCGGTGAGCATCAGCGGCAGCGACGGAAGCTCGGCGCGGACACGCTCGGCGTAGGCCAGGAAGTAGGCCTCGCGCTTACGGGTGCTCTCCTTCAGGGAGGGGTCGACACCGAGCATCGCGGCTGAGGTGTAGGTCCCGCCGGAGACCTCCAGCAGGTCGAGTCCTTCGGCGGCGAGCGCATGGACGACCTCGAGTGACTCGTCCTCTGAGAATCCGCCGCGCTGGAAGTCCGCGGAGTTCAGCTTGATCGCCACCGGGGTGGACGCACCGACGGCGTCCCGGACCGCGCGGAACAGCTCCACCACAAAGCGCCGGCGCTTCTCGGATGACCCGCCCCACTCATCGCTGCGCTGGTTGGACAGCGGTGACAGGAACTGGCTGATCAGGTAGCCGTGGGCGCCGTGGATCTGCACCCCATCAAAACCGGCCTCGGTCACGACCTTCGCGGCGGTGGCGAAGCGGTGGATGATGTCTTCAATCTCGGCCGCGGTCAGCGCACGCGGCTGGGCGAACATGCCGCCTGTGCCGGGCACCGCGATCGCCGAGGGCGCGACCGGATGGGCAACGAGCGTGCGCGGCGTCTGGCGACCGGGGTGGTTGATCTGCACCCATGCTTTGGAACCGCCGGATTTCGCGATCTGCGCCCACTCGGCCAGGTCGTCCAGGTCGCGGCGGTCTTCCACCACGACGTTTCCGGGCTCGCCAGTGGCCTTCCGGTCAACCATCACGTTGCCGGTGATCGTCAGGCCGACGCCGCTGTTTGCCCACCGGCGGTACAGGTTCTTGATCCGCGGTCCGGGCGAGTTGTCGCGGCGTCCCAGCCCCTCGCTCAGTGCCGCCTTCACAAGGCGGTTGGGGATCACGAAGCCGTTGGCCAGCTCGAACGGCTCCGCCAGGACGGAGCGGTCAACGCTCGTTTCGGTTGGGTTCTCAGGGGTGTTCAACATGGTGGAAGAGCCGTCCTTGTCGTTTACGCGGGACTCGCAGCGATCGCGAGCGGATCAGCACCGGAATCCTCATCCTCAGTGGCAGCTGCGGGCCTGTTGCCGAGCCTGCGACACGCAGCCAGCGGATCGAAGTCTGCGGGCCAGTCGCTCATGCGGGAGCGGTCCGCCAGCACCTTCCCCTCCCGGATCTCGCTCTGCAGGTCGCGGCCGGTGATCGCAGAGGCGGCGTGCAAGCCGGACAGCATCGCGCCCATCGTGGCCGGCCCCCAGGTAGTA
>JAFMRN010000078.1:0-3489 GCA_017354065.1 Solirubrobacterales bacterium | reverse complement strand
GGTGCCGGCCACGAACAGTCCGGCCATCGGGGTGCGTGACCTGGGTCGCAGCGCACCGAACTGGCTGATCCGCGGCTCGAGCCCGTAGGAGTTCCCGAGCGTGGTGTGCGTGTAGCGCTCCTGTGTGGCGGGGGTGCCGAGCTCGCTCCAGCGCACCTTCGCACGCGCACCCGGGTAGGTCTGCTCGATCCGGTCGAGCAGACCGTCCTGGATGATCTGCTTGATCTCCTTGTACTGCGCGGTCTTGCGGTAGCTGCCGTCTTTCACCTGCTCGGCGCTCAGGCCCCACAAGCGCGGGTTCGGCGGCGCCAAGGTCTGTACCTCTATCGCCGCGCTGCCGGCCGGCGCGCTGCGCGTGTTGGAGGGATCCCGGCGCGTTGAGCACTGCACAAACCCCGGCTGGTTTGCCGCATAGTCCTTGGCCCACTTGATCGGGTCGCGCCAGCCGGGGTTGCGCAGCAGACGCCGCGTCATCAGCTCGAGTGAGGCGAGCGAGGACGCCCCATCCCAGTTGGGGATCGCGAAGTAATTGGAGTTCGGGGTGTTGGAGAGGTCGATCTCGACCCCAAAAAACGCGTTGATCAGCGGCGGGGCCATCTTCCACTGCCGCGCGCGCAGCGCGTACGCCCGTGGCAGGTGCTCATAGCCGACCAGGTCGGAGAAGGTGCGCTTGATGTCGGCGTCGGAGACGACCACGTCTGAGTGAATCACCTCGCCGCCGGCCAGCCGTACGCCGGTGACCCGACCGCCCTCAATCAGGATCTTCTCCACGTGCGCGTGCGTGCGGATCTCACCGCCGTGGCTCTGGATCACCTCGGCGAAGGCCGCCGACAGCATCTGGCCGCCGCCGCGCGGGAAGTGCCCGCCGTTACCCACGTAGTCGTTCAGGTACCCGGCGTGCAGCGCGACCGGAGCGACCTGCGGGGTGGTGGCCATCGCGCCCGACTGAACGCTCATTGCCAGGATCGTCCGCGGTGACAACCCCAAGGACATCATCAAGCCCGCGTGCGGTGCGAAGGCGATGCTTGCGGCGCCGCCGGAGTTCTTCAGCCATTTGGCCAGGCCGGCGTTGGATGCCGGTGTCAGGCTGCGGTCCCAGTTGGTTCCCAGGCGGCGCATGATCCGGACGTAGCGGCGCAACGCCCGCTCCTCGCCGGGGAAGGTTCGGATCAGCTCGGCCTCATAGTTCTCCCAGCCGACGGGGACCTTCAGCTCCAGGTCTGGACCGATGATCCGGTCAAAGCCGTCCCGATCCATCTCCAGCCACTCAATCCGGTCATCGACGCCCAGACCGTGCAGCAGTGTTGGCACCTCACCGCCGGGGCCACAATCACCGATGTAGTGGACGCCGCAGTCAAACTCCCATTCGTTCTTGCGGCGGAACACGTGCGTGCTGCCGCCGAGCACGGCGTAGCGTTCGAGTACGAGCGGCCGCAACCCGCAGGCAGCCAGATGGGCAGCGGTCGACAGGCCGCCGAGGCCGGCGCCGATCACGATCGCGTCGGGCTTATGTAGTGTCGGGCTGTCGGTCACGACGGTCTCCTTGTTTTTTCTTGCGGGGCGGATCCAGCGGGATCGCAAGGACCGCGGCCACCGCGGCCTTGATCCGGCATTCCGTCGCGGTATCGACACCGCGGCCTTCGAGCAGTCGGCGGCGCAGCAGCCCACCTGGGATGTCGACCACGCAGGTGGCTATCGCCTCGACGGCGATCCCGTCCGCGCGGTCCCACACGGCGTTCGCCAACATCGCGAGCGCCCCGATGAAGCGCTTGTGCTGATCTGCGATCTCTTCAAGCAGCTCGGGTGCCAGGTCGGCACCGTTGAACAGCTGGTCGCTGCGCTGTCCGAGGAACAGCTGCGCGCTGGCCGGGTGCTCGCGGACCAGCCGCGCCGGCGCCAGCGCGACCGCAACTACGGCACGCTCGCCGCGATCCTCGCCGTCACCGGCGGAGTTGACCGCCTCCAGCATCAGGTCGCCCAGCCGCGCCGTGGCGCGCAGCCAGAGGCGCGCCAGCAGCTCCTCCTTGGAGCGAAACGCGTGGTAGATCGTGCCGTTCGACGCGCCCGACTTGGCCGCCAGCGCTCGCAGCGTCAGCCCGGCCGGATCCGCGGTCGTTACCAGTTCTTCGGCGACGTCCAGCAGGTCGTCGACCGTGTGCAGCCGTGGCCGCGCCATATGTCACAGCACCGTAGCAGAGCACTTGTTCTAGAACGGCCCGCCCAGATCGCGCGTGCTCAAGCGCACTCAGTGCTCGCCTGGGCCGCGAGCTTTGCGCGTCTCAGTCGAGCGCGGGCCATCCGGACCCTGGCGCTCAAGGGACGATCGTGAATGCCTGGACGTGTGCAGGCCGAACCGCACGGAAGTGCCGCTGGTCCAGCGTTGCGATCGTGTCCAGCCCTAGCCGCTCCGCAACCGCGACCAGGCTCGAGTCGACCCCACCAAGACCATTGTCGGCGTACTTCTCAGTCAGCTCGATCACCCGGATCCAGTCCTGAATCGTGAGCTGTTCGACCAGGAGATCACCCGTAACCACCCAGCGATAGAAGCCTGCCTCTGCGTGAGGACCGAGTTGGCGTTCGACGAGCCATCCAGCCTCTGCGGCTACTAGTGCCGTCGTCAGCAGATCAGCCGACTCGCTATCTAGCAGCGCGAGGCATCGTTCATGGTCTTGGTCGCTGGAATCCGCGTAAGCGAGGAGTACTCCAGTGTCGACCAGAAGCGTCACGACCGCATTGAGTCGCGGCCAAAGCCTTCGGCCAGCATCTCCTCCGCGTCCCGGGCGTGACGTCCCGATGTTGACGCTCCCAACGGCCCAGAGCCAAGCCGATGCGCACGCGGTTTGACCTGCTCGGCGATGAACTCAGTCGCCAGCGCGTCAGGCGTCGTCTCCCTCCTCGCCGCCTCAGCCGCGAGAGCGGCTGCCACGTCGTCGGGAATCGAGACGGAAGTGCTCACGATCCAAACAGTGTACAGCCGGATGCGTGCTAGTTATACGCAAATAGACTCAGTATTACTCATTTGAGACCGTGCAAGACAACTTAGTCGGATGTTGCCGAGGTAGAAGACGATGTCGAACCCACCCAAGCGCGGCGGCAACTGGACGTCGAGCTGCGCCTTGGGGGTGGGGGGGAGTTCGAGCGCGAAGCTGGCACGTCCCCCAGCAATGGCTGATCGACTGGGCCATCGCCCGACCGGAGCTCGATACCGCAGAGAACATGGAACGCACCGGCTCGGCGATAGGCCTGATCGCCGAGCAGCGCAGGGTCGACACGCCGAATACCGACTGGTCTGCCCTGGTCCGCTTGACAAATGTTTGACGCGGCGCTTAAACGCCGAGAGCCCCGGCCTCCCGAGGCTCCCAAAACCCTGTGTTTACAGGGACTTCCTAAGTAGCGGGGGCAGGATTCGAACCTGCGACCTTCGGGTTATGAGCCCGACGAGCTACCAGACTGCTCCACCCCGCGGTGGGCATTCAGTAATAGCAGGTT
>JAFMRN010000264.1 GCA_017354065.1 Solirubrobacterales bacterium | reverse complement strand
TTAACGCCTGTGCCGCGATTTCATAAGCAGCATACGTTTCATAAGCGGAGCGCGTGAGTTACTGACTGACCGCGCCCGGCCTCCGCTTAGGCGAGTGGTCCCCACTCACCGGTCAGCGCCCGGTGCGCCAACAGGCGCGTGTATGAGTTTTTGTGATTCAGCGCCCACTCGGCGAACTGCGTCAGCCGTGAGTTCGCTTCCTTCAGCTCCCGCACGTCGTCGCCGGTCGCCAACAGCATCTGACCGCGCTCCTCAGCCATGTTCTGGAGGCGCTCGACCTCGGCCAGCAGCAGCTGCTCCCGGACGGTCTGGGCCGGAGCGTGCTGCTGATCGGCTGGCGGCCCGGCCACAAGGGTTGCCAGCGCGGCCGCGATCTCGTCGCGTTCGTGCTCAACCCCGGTTTGCTCGCTGCGGTACCGGTCAAGCGTCCGCGTAAGGATCGCGCGGCCCTGGTTGGTACGCCGGTACTCCTGGACGGTCGCGCCCGTTGCTGTTTCCGGCAGCCTCATAACTCTTGAACCCTCCCCCGAATGCGTTGCTGTTAGCCAAACTACTACCTAGTCGGCAGCCCGCAACACCAACTTGAACCTGTTTCCGGAGGTTTGCGGGGCGTCCGGCGTTCACTCCGTATAAGACCGCAGCCTGCTAACCGAGCGCCCGCTCCTGGACGAAGTCAAACGCGCGGTCAGGCAGGACCTTGCGCGCGAACAGGCTCGGCTTGGCGAGAAAGCCGATCGCATAACGGGTCTTCGGCCGTTTGGCGTTCACCGCGCGCTCAATCGCGCGCGCCACCACGTCCGGGTCTGAGGCCCGGTCCGCGACTGACCCGTTCAGCGCCCTGAGCACACGCTGGGCCCGCTCGGCGTAGGGGCCGCTGCCGGACACGGCCTCCAGGTTCGTGCTCGCGATGCCGCTCCATTCGGTCTTGATCCCGCCGGGCTCGATCACCACCACGTTCACGCCAAAGGGCGCGACCTCCGAGCGCAGCGCGTCCGAGAGCCCCTCGACCGCGAACTTGCTGGCGTGATACCAGCCACCGAACGGCGTGGTGAGCTTGCCGCCGATGGAGGTCACGTTGAGGATCGTGCCGGACCCCTGGGCCCGCATCGTCGGCAACACCAGCTGGGCCAGCCGGACGAGCCCAAACAGGTTGACCTCGATCTGACGGCGCGCCTCGCCCTGGGGGACCTCCTCGATCGCGCCGTAGGACCCGTAGCCGGCGTTGTTGACCAGCACGTCGATCCGGCCCTGCTCGGCCAGGATCGCGTTCACGCCGCTGGTCATCGACGCCTCATCGGTGACATCCAGAGCCAGCGGCCGGATCCGCTCGGTCGCGATCTCCGCCAGACGGTCCTCACGACGCGCGGCCGCGTACACGACAAACCCTGCGTTGGCAAGCCGGCGCGCGGTGGCCGTTCCGATACCCGCTGACGCGCCCGTGACAAGTGCTACCCGATCAGACAATTCGATCTCCTAACTAGAAAGTTAGTTAGGAGCCTAGCACCGCCTAGACTCACGGACATGATTCGCGACGCCGAGGCCACCCGCGGACGCCTGATCGAGGCGGCCACCCAGGAGTTCGCCGAGCACGGGATCGCCGGCGCCAGGGTCGAGCGGATCGCCGCCGCCGCGAAGTCCAACAAGGCCCAGATCTACCACTACTTCGGCGACAAGGCGGGCCTGCTCAGCGCGGTGGTCGACTGCCACGCGGAGCAGTTCAAGCTGGCCGACTACTTCAACGCGGACGACCTGGGAGAGACCGCCGCCCGCATCTTCGACCAGTTCGACGCCAAACCCGAACTCGCACGCCTGCTCGCGTGGATCCGCCTGGAGGCCGCGGACCTGAGCGACCCCCTGGCGGCCGTCGAGCAGGCCAACGCCGCCAAGATCGCGGCGATCGAGGACGCACAGCAGCGCGGGGTCGTCACCGGCCAGCTCTCAGCGCCGGCGATCCTCGGGACGATCCTGACGCTCGCCAGCACCTGGAGTGACGCGGCGCTGCTGCCGGAGCCGGCCTCAGAGGCCGGCTCCCGGCGCCACCAACTGATTCAGGCCGTCACGCGGCTGACCGCGCCTTGAGTCGCTCGATCGCGCCCGCGCCGAGCCTGAGTTCCCCGGCCGCGAGGTTCTCCTTGAGGTGCACGGGGTTGGACGTGCCGGGGATCAGCAGCGTGTTCTCGTAGTGCTGGAGCAGCCAGGCGAGGCCTACCTGTGAGGGGGTGGCGCCAAGCTCGCTCGCGATGGCCCGCACCGTCGGGTCGTCCGCGACGCTCGGCAGACGCTCGAACGCGGAGCCGAGCGGGAAGAACGGAACCCACGCGATGCCGTGCTTGGCGCATAGGTCGAGTACGGGCTCGGCGCTGCGGTCCAGCACGCTGTAGGAGTTCTGTACGCAGGCGATTCCGGCCGGCAGGGCCTGCTGTAGTTGCGTTTCCGAGACGTTGGAGAGCCCGATCGCCGCGACCTTCCCGGCGTCGCGCAGCGCGCTCAGCTCGACGAGCTGGCTGTCCAGGTCAACCAGCTGGTCAGATTCGGCGATGATCCCCGGCGGGGTGTCGAGCCGCCGCAGGTTCACGACCGCGACACTGTCTGCTCCGAGCTCGTTGAGGTTCGCCTCCACCTGGGCGCGCAGCTGCTCCGGGCGCTGGGCGGGTATCAGCTGACCGGCCGCGTCGCGCTCGGCCCCGACCTTGGTGGCCAGCACGAGGTTGTCCGGGTAGGGCGCCAGCGCGTCCCGAATCAGCGTGTTGACCCCGTCGTAGAACTGCGCGGTGTCGATGTGATCGACGCCCGCGTCTCGGGCCTCGCGCAGCAGCCCTACGGCGTGCGGGGCCTTCTCCAGTTGCATCGCGCCGAAGCCGATCCGGTTCACGGGCCGGCCCGCGAGCAGTGGTTTGTGCGTAGTGGTCATTTCCTATCCTTAAGCGGAGGTACCTCCGGATAGTACAGTAAGTGGAGGATCCTCCGCATTGCCTTATGATCGTGCTAAACGCCCACGTGCCGATGCCGAGCGCAACCGCGCCCGGCTGCTGGAGGCGGCCCAGGCCCGGTTCGCGACGGGAGCGGACGCGGTCACCCTGGAGCAGATCGCCCGCGATGCCGGCGTTGGGATCGGCACGCTCTATCGCCACTTCCCCACCCGCGAGGCGCTGGTTGAGGCGCTCTATCGCCAGGAGCTGGCTGATCTGTGTGCGAGCGCGGATGAACTGCTTGTCGGTCGCGATCCGGAGGCCGCGCTGCTGACGTGGATGGAACGCTTTGCGGACTATGTGTCCGCAAAGCGTGAGATGGGAGAGGCGCTGCGCAGCGCCTTCGCATCCGGGAGCGTCACCGTTTCTGAGGCGCGCGGCCAGCTCAGCGCAGCGGTGCAGACGATCCTTGACGCCGGCATCGCCGACGGGACATTGCGCTCCGATGTCCGCAGCGAGGACATCGTCGCCACCGTCGTCGGGATCTTCGCGGCCACCTCAATCGCCGGCGGGGCGGAGCAGCGGGCGCGCATGTTCGCGCTGCTGCTGGACGGCGTCCGGCGGCGCAAGTGAGGTGCTCATTTGCACTCAGTGCCAGGCTGAGCTCGCGTGTTGTTTTCTAGCGGCGCGTGGTGGATGGTCCTTGACGACGCCGGACTGACCCACGTTTGCA
>JAFMRN010000263.1 GCA_017354065.1 Solirubrobacterales bacterium | reverse complement strand
CTCCTCCGCGGCCGTGTACACGGTGCCCTCCAGCTTCGGATGGGGCTCGGCGGTCTTCGCCAGGATCGTGACGTTGGCGCCGGCGCGGGCGGCGCGCAGCGCGATCGCCAGCCCGATCCCGCGGCTGCCGCCGGACATCAGGATCGTGCTGCCGTTTAAAGGGCTCTGGGTGCTCATCGGCGGGTTGTATCACTGGCTGAGCCGGCCGACGCCGAAGGCCTGGCCCTTGAAGTAGCTCTCCAGGATCCGCTGGATGTTGGCGCGCCCCCATTGCTCACGGCGTCGCTCCCCGCCCGGGAGGCGATCGCAGATCCGGTAGCGCAGGGTGTTCAGCGGGATCAGGTAGGCGAAGGCCCACGGAGGTCGTGGTGTGAGCTCCAGCTCGCGCACTGACTCGGCGCCGAGGAAGCCAGTCAGCATGCTCAGCATCCGTTCCTGCTCCCAGCGGATGCGGAGCCCGTTTTTGGGCCACCCTCGGTAGTCGCGGTCGGCCTGGACCGCGAAGATCGCCTTGGACAGCTGCGGGCCTGCCTCGGAAATGTCGGGCGCGGCCAACAGCAGGTGGTAGGTGATCCGGTTGCGTTCGGACTCGTCCTCGGTCAGGAAGTCCGGGTGGACGCCCAGCAGCCAGCCGACGTAGTGCCACATGTGCATGTAGGCGGCGGCGTCGGCCTCCGATATCGCCACCCCCAGCGCCCTGCAGCCGAGCAGCACGGTCGCGTCGAACAGCGCCAGCGTGCCGGCCTGATCGGCCTGGTTCACGGGCAGGCCCCAGCGGTCGACGTCCCACTTCGGCTCCATCCCGCGGTTCACGATCGCGTGCATGCAGCGCACGTGTACGGTCAGCTGCCAGGCCTCCCCGCCGGGTGCCAGCGCCCCGGGCTTGCTCAGGCTGGCGGTCCAGAACTGCGTCTCGGCCAGACGCCGCAGCGTCCGCCCCCCGGTCAGGCCGCCGGTCGCGACCAGGAAGTCGGTCACCCCGCCGAAGCGGTACCCGCCGATCAGCGACAGCTGGGTCAGCACGTCAGCGGCGTTCTGGCCAAAGCGGGCCAGCAGCCGCGCGCCGCGGTCTACCTGGTCCCAGTCCACCCAGCCCGGCACCGTGTTGACGAGCTCCATGAAGTCGCGCAGCGCGTCGGGAGCGTCCGCGGGCGACCCGGTTCGCAGCGCCTGCTGCAGTTGCGCGTGGCTGACATGTCCGGGCGTGCCCGCTCGCGTCTGGATCGCAGCCGCCAGGGCGGCGCCCGGCTCGTCGCGCTCTCTTAGCGCCCGGCCGATCCGCGCCATCAGGGCTTCGTCGACCGTCGCGTCGATCCCGCCGAACCAGCGCAGGCCACGGCTCAGCTTGTAGCCACGGGCCTCGGCCGAGCGGAACCGCGCCGGCGGGTTTCCGCTCGCTTGCGGGGCTTCTGTCGTGATCGCCATACGAACATGATTACGCGAGTCCCCGCTCGCATACAATTCGTATTTCGATGCGCAAGGAGCCCCGTCAAGCCAGGTCCCGGGAGATGGTCGAGCGGATCATCGCGGCCGGTCGTGAGGTGCTGGTCCAGGCCGGCTACGAGGGTTTCTCGACCAACCGTGTGGCGGAGCAGGCCGGCGTCAGCCCGGGCTCGCTGTATCAGTACTTCCCCGACAAGGCGGCGATCCTGGACGAGGTGATCGACCGCTACTGGGAGCACAACGCCGTGCTGACCGAGCGCGCGCTCGGGGACCGTGTCGCCCAGATCACGCCGGACAACACCCGGCCGGTGATAGACGCGCTGTTGACCGCGATGGAGGCCGATCCGGCGCTGCTGCGCGTGGTGCATGAGGAGCTCCCCCAGGCGCGCTGGCGCGAGCGCCGGACACAGCTGGTGCGGCGGGTCCGCGAGCTGACAACCGCGGCCGCGATCGCGCTCTCACACGATGACCCGCACGCCGCGGACGCCGCCTGGGTGATAGTGATCGCGATGGAGAACCTCGCCACCAAGTGGGTCCTGGACCGGCCCGACATCGACCGGGACGACTTCATCGAGGAGCTCAACGCCCTGGTTGCCGGCTATCTCCACCAACGGGCCCAGTCGCGGGCGGTGGGCGGGCGCCAGCGCACCACGAGCAGCTAGATCTGCTCGGCGGGCGTCTGGGCCGCGGCCCACTCCGCCCACTCGGCGTGCGCCGCCGCGAGACGCAGGCCGTGTTCCAGGACGATCCGCCCGTAACGGTCGAAACCGCTGTCGTCCCACTCGATCGAGGCCTCGAGCTCTCGCAACGTCTCCAGGTACGCGCTCGCCCGTGCCGCTTCACCCCTGAGATATTCCTGCGCGGCGCCGTCCGGGAGGACCCACAGGAAGAAGACGCGCAGCAGCGCCTCGTCGCGCACACCGCGGGCGGGGCTGGTCTCACTGAGCCAACGGGTCAGCTCCTCCCGGCCGTCCTGGGTGATCCGGTACAGCTTGCGGCCACGCGGGCCCGGCGGATCGGCGCTGATCAGGCCCGCGTCGGCGAGACCGTTCAACTCGGCATACAGCTGGCTGGGCGTCGCCTGCCATACGAACGACAACGACCGCTCGAACTGCTTACGCAGGTCATAACCGCTCGCAGGGCGCTGGGCGAGCAGACCGAGAAGTGCATGCCTCAGGACCATTGGCCCCAGTTTCGCAGCACATTCCACATTTGACCTGTCAGGAATGGAATAATGTGCGGCGTCCCGATCGCTCAGGGCAGGGGGTCGGCACGCCGAGGAGGCCCGTGGTGACGTACCTCAGAACCTTCATTCCGTGGATCGTGCTGGCCGTGGTGTCAGCTTTTGCCGACTGGCGGGCAGCTATGGCCGCCGCGCTCGTCGCATCCGTGCTGGTCCTATCTGAACAGGGCCGGGCCGCGCGCAGCGATCTGCTCGGACTCGCCACGCTCGGATACTTCGCGGTGATGACCGTCGTGGCCCTCATCCTCCCCCATGCTGGCCTACGCCATTACACGGCAGCGCTGTCGCTCGCGGTGCTCGGGGCCGTGGCGTGGGTCTCACTGGCGCTGAGACGACCCTTCACCCTGCATTTCGCCAGGCAGCAGACCTCACGCGAGCTCTGGGACCAGCCCGCCTTCTACCGGATCAACGCGGTGATCACCGCCGTGTGGGCGGCGTGTTTCGTGCTCAGCGCGGCCGCCTGCACCGCGGCCGTCGCCCTCATCTCCAAGCCCAGCACGGTGGTGGTCGTCTGCGAGGTGATCGGGTTCGCCGTTCCCGCGATCTTCACGAGCCGCTATCCGACATACGCCGCCGGCCGAAGCTAGCCGGCGTTGGCGGCCTGCAGCAGGTAGGCGCGGACAAAGCCGTCCAGATCGCCGTCAAGCACCCTGTTGACGTCCCCCATCTCATGGTCGGTGCGGTGATCCTTGACCATCATGTAGGGGTGCAGCACGTAGGAGCGGATCTGTGATCCGAAGTTCACGTCCTGGGCCTCGCCCTTTTCCTTGGCTATCTCCGCCCGGCGCTCGGCCTCGGCGCGCTCGGCCAGCTTCGAGCGCAGCATCGCCATAGCCTGGGCCTTGTTCTGGGTCTGGGAGCGCTCGTTCTGGCACTGCACGACGATGCCGGTCGGCTGGTGGGTGATCCGGATCGCGGAGTCGGTCTTGTTGACGTGCTGGCCGCCGGCGCCTGAGGCGCGGTAGGTGTCGACC
>JAFMRN010000262.1 GCA_017354065.1 Solirubrobacterales bacterium | reverse complement strand
ATCACATGGACCACTTCGGGAGTACCTTCGACCTGCAGCTGTCGGACGGTGCGGTCGCCCATACCGCCTGTCTGGGCTTCGGACACGAGCGCATCGTGCTGGCCCTGCTGAACGCACACGGCCTCGACCCGGAGCGCTGGCCGGCTGAGGTGAAGGATCAAGTTCTGCGCTGAGGCCCGTCTCAGCTGGGGTTGTAAGTACCGTTCGGTGTGTGGATACGACCCACAGCGCCACCGACTGGCTCAATAGCGCGACCCTGACGCGGCTGGAGCGCCACGTCGCCTACGCGTTGAAGGCGCTGCGCCGGCGGGGAACCGGCCCAGCCGATCCGGTGCTGGTAAGCGTGACCCAGCGGCTCGACGGGGATGTCGATCCGGTGGCGGTGGCCTTCGCGTCCCGGCGCCCTGGCGATCACTTCTTCATGCTCGATCAGCCCGCCCGTGACGGCGCGTCGATCTGCGGCCTGGGCTCCGCGCTGGAACTGGGAGTGAACGGCCCGGAGCGGTTCAGCGCTACCTCGCGGCGCTGGCGCGACGTCGTTGAGTCCGCGCTTGCGGACGCGCCCAGCGGACCCGGCCTCGCCGCCGGCGCGGGTCTGGCCGCGTACGGGGGTTTTGGCTTCGCGCCGGAGTCGACCAGCCCGGAGTGGGAGGGCTATGACGCGGCATCACTTGTAGTTCCCGAGCTTGCTCTGTGCCGTGGCGGTGACGCCACCTGGCTGACGCTGAACGGCGCCGTGTCCGCTGATGACACTCAGGAGACGGTGCTCACGCGGATGCGGACACGCTTGTCAGAGGCCCAGGAGCGTCCGCTGCCGCTACTGGATCCCGCGCCGACCGGTACATATCGCGTCCACAGCGTGATGGCGCCGGCCCACCACGAGGAGGCCGTGGCCCGCGCGGTGCAAAGGATCCGCGGCGGCGAGTTGGAGAAGGTCGTGCTGGCACGCGAGGTGCGCGTTGACGCGCCCCGGAACCATGACCCGGCGGCCGTGATCGGCGCTCTGCGTGACGGCTTCGAGGACTGCTACGTGTACGCCGTCGGACGCGGGGAGACGACCTTTCTGGGGGCGACCCCGGAGCTGCTGGTCCGCCGCGAGGGCCAACGCGCGAGCACCGTGGCGCTGGCCGGCTCGACGCGGCGCAGCGCCGACCCCGCGGTTGATGATCACCTCGGAGAGCAGCTGCTGCGCAGCCCCAAGGAGCGTGAGGAGAACGCGATAGTCGCGCGCCGGATCGCCCGGGCGCTGGCCGGCCAGTCCGTCTGGGTGACGGTGGCGCCCGAGCCGCAGCTGATCAGGGTCGCGAACATCCAGCACCTGGCGGCACCGATCCGCGCCCAGCTGGCCGAGCCCGTGTCCGTGATCGAGCTCGTCGGGCTGTTGCACCCGACGCCGGCCGTCGGCGGCGAGCCTGCCGACGTCGCCGCGCGGCTGATCCCGGCGCTGGAAGGGTTTGACCGCGGCTGGTACGCGGGTGCCGTGGGCTGGGTCGATGCCACCGACGACGGTGAGTTCTGCGTCGCCCTGCGCTGTGCCCTGCTGCGCGGGAACGTCGCGTCCTGCTATGCGGGCGGGGGCATAGTCGCCGACTCCGACCCGGCCGCTGAGCTGGCCGAGACGGAGGTCAAACTGTCGGCGTTGCTGCCGGTGTTGGCCGGGTGAGCATGAGCGCCCGCCTGGAGATCCGTGTGCATCCGGGTGCCAGCAGGGATCAGCTCGGGAGTTGGCGCCAGGGCGTGCTGAGCGTGCGGGTCACCGCGCCGCCGCTGGATGGCCGGGCCAACAACGCGGTACGCAAGCTGCTGGCCAAGCGGATCGGTGTCGCGCCCTCACGCGTCAGCGTGATCCGCGGCGAGTCGGGCCGCAACAAGCTGCTGGAGATCGAGGGGCTCACCGACGAGCAGCTGCGCGAGCGCCTGGGCTGAGGCGCACGCGCATGCCCGTTGTCGCTAGTGGATGTACTCGCCGTTGCGCGCGAGTTCCAGCGCCCAGTCGACCCGGAAGGGGCCGCCGTTGACGTTCCACGGGCGCCCGGACCACACGTAGGCGTCCGCATCGCGTTTGGCGATGCGACCGGCGCTGCGCGACAGATGCCAGGCACGGTTGGCCACGTCGGTGGTGGGCGGCACGCCGGTGCGCTGGCAGACGCGCTGGATCTTTCCGTGGCACATCGGCGTGTCGTTGGAGTTGCCGTGGACCTGCTTGCTCCCGTAGGGCTGCCCGTTCTCATCCGTGTTCAGGACAAAGTGCTTGTTGTCCACACCACGGTGCTTCAGCGAGTCCACTACCTGGCCGCCGTACTTCAGCTCGGTGTTGTTGTCCATGTACTGGGTGTCGTTCAGCGCGAAGCCGCGCGCGTACTGGACACCGTTGTCGATCAGCATTCGCGCGGCGGTTCCTGAGGGCAGCCAGCCGTAGGTGCCGCCGTCCAGATAGACGGTCGTGTGCGGCAGCGCGGAGAGCGTCTTGACCGCGTAGGTGTCGATCTGGGAGATCTGGGCGTTTGAGGCGTAGTCCTTGACTGCGTCCGGGAGGTCGACCTGCACGATCACCGACGCGCGAGCGTTGCCGATCCCGGCTGCCAGCGCCCTGTACCAGGACTCGACCTGGGCCACGTTCCAGCCCTGGGGTGCCGCTGAGCCCTCCCACGGGTTCAGCGCGAAGGTCGCGAACTGCGTGAGCACGTTGGGGTTGCCCTTTGTGGTGCGCGCGACCGTCTGTGCGGCCATCCGCTGGGCCCAGGTGTCGTTGTCCCAGTAACCGAGCCAGACGGCGTGCGGTTGTGTGGCGATCTTGCCGAGCAGCTGGTGGTCCTTGCCCTTGGCGGACGTGTAGGCCTTCCACAGGTCGTCCGAGGTCGGATCCTGATCGACTCCCCATGGCACGCTGGCCAGCGGGTTTGCGCTAGCCCGCGGCAGGCCCGCGTTTGCAGGCCCGGCGAACGCCGCAGGGGTCATAAAGAACAAAATGCTGCCCACGAGCAGCACGAATTGGATCGCGATTCGGCATGGCGACATGTAGTCAAGCTCCCGGTCCGGTGGCTATGGCGTCAAGCGCCGCAGATTCAACGGCGGCATGCAACGCCCGGTTCGTTGCCCTCTCCGTATGGACCTCGATGATCTTCGACCCGCTATTCCCGATCCCACGGGCTACCGCGGCTGTAAGTTGCGTCTGTGCGGTAACGGCGGCGTGCTCGATCCCGTACAGCGCGGCGGCGTGGCTGAAGTCGAGGCCGTGAGATGTTGACACATGCTCGCGCACAACGTCGGGCTGTCGATTAATCGCCAGGAAATCGAAGATTCCGCCGCCGTCGTTGTTCAGCAGAACGATCGTCAGATCGAGCTTGCTGCGGCTGGCGGCCAACAGGCCGCCGATGTCATGGGCCAGGGCGACGTCACCGATCAGCAGGACCACCGGGCCCTCGCTGACGGCCGCCGCCCCGAAAGCGGCTGAAACGGTCCCGTCGATCCCGTTGGCGCCGCGGTTGGCGATCACGCGCGGCGGCTCGTCCCGGACCGGAAAGAACTCCTCAACGTCGCGGATCGGCATGGACGCCGCGACATACAGCGTCGCCTCAGAGGGCAGCGTTTCGCCGAGCAGGCGTGCCACCGCCGGCTCGCTCAGCTGATCGCCCAGCACCGTTGTGACCGCGTGGCCGCCCTTGATGT
>JAFMRN010000261.1 GCA_017354065.1 Solirubrobacterales bacterium | reverse complement strand
CGGCAGCCGGGAACGGCGGCCGCTCCAACAAGCCGGCACCGAAGCGCAAGGCCCGCGGGGCCGGCTCCGGCGGCGGCGCCGGCGGAGACAGCCTCGCCTCACCGCTGCAGGGCACGATCTTCAAGGTCAACGTCGAGTCGGGCGCCAGCGTTGAGGAGGGCGACCTGATCTGCGTGATTGAGGCGATGAAGATGGAGAATGAGATCGTCGCCCACAAGGCCGGCGTGGTCGCCGAGTTGCCGATCAGCCCCGGTACGCCGGTGGCCAGCGGTGACACCCTGGCGGTCATCAAGTCGTCGTAGGCCCGCGTTTGGCCCGGGCGCAATCATGTGTACATGGAGGAGGATCCGCTAGCGCGGCTGACTGACGTGCTGGACCGTTCCGGGGTCGTGTCCGCGCTGCTGTTCGACCGCGACGTCGACACCGCCAGCGGGCACGAGCTGGAGGTTGCCCTGTGGCTGGATCCGGGCTGGGCGCCGCTGCGCCGGCTCGCCTTTGGCAAGGCACTGTTCGCCGACGTGGTTGACGCGCTCGGTACCGACCTGGTGGACGTGGTGGTCCTCAACAACGCCTCCAAGACGTTGCGCGAGCGGGTCGAGCGTGAGGGCGAGCTACTGCTTGACAGGGACCCGGAGGTGCGACTGGCCTTGGAGCGCGATCAGACTCAGATTGCGCGCCAGGCCTCACGCCGGCGGCGGTTCCAGCGCTCCCGCGGTGGCTCGACGTCCTCCGCCGGCCGGGCCCGGCGCACCCGGGTGCGCCACGGCTGAAGCTACTTGCCGGCTCCCAGGAGCTTCGCCGCTTCCTTCAGGGTGCTGACCTCGGCGTCGGGCTTCTTCTGCCCGGACTCCAGGGTTTGTCCGCTGCGGTTGACCCAGACCACGGGGATCTTCTTCTTGATGCACGGCTCGACGTCGGTGTAGTAGCTGGAGGCGACGTGCACCCAGCCCTTCTTGGAGCCGATCCGCCGCTCACACTCGGTGAAGTGAGCCAGGTCGGGCTTGTAGGAGCGGACCTGCTGGGCGGTGACCACCAGGTCAAAGTCGATCGGCTGCCCGGTGGTCTTCTGCAGATGGCGGCGTGTCAGGCCGAGCAGCTTGTCGTCGATGTTGGAGATCAGCCCGATGCTGTGCTTCTTGGAGATGCTGCGCAGCGCCTGGTTGGTCTCCTTGAACGCCGGCCAGCGCATCACTGAGTCCGGCAGGAACCCCGAGCGTGAGGGTTCCAGCGGCCAGCCCACGTCCTGGGCGATCTGCACGGCGGTGCGGCGCAGAACCTCTGCGTAGAGCTCGTATGAGCCGGCTTGGATTTCCTGCTGGACGGAGTGCAGGCGCGGAACCAGGTCCTCAGGGTCGACCGTGAATCCGTCCCGTGAGGCTTCCTTCGTAAAGGCGTCCACCGCGCCAGATTCCCAGTCAATCAGCGTGCCGTAGACGTCGAAGGTGACGAAGGTGATCTCTTTAGGGATGGCCATCAGCAGGCAATTATGGCGTTTTAAGCTTGCTGAGCGCTTCCTCGCCGCGACCAGAGAGCATGGTTGTGCGCTCATCGAATACAGTCGCTGGTTATGGACCTGCTCGAGTATCAAGGCAAACAACTGTTTGCACGCCACGGCGTGCCGGTGCCATCGGGCAAGCCCGCCCGCACCGTAGAGGAGGCCGTCGCGGCCGCAGAGGAGATCGGTTACCCCGTCGCCGTCAAGGCGCAGGTACAGATCGGCGGACGTGGCAAGCTCGGCGGCATCAAGCTCGCCAACAACGCTGAGGAGGCGCGCGAACACGCCGGCGCGATCCTGGGCATGGATATCCGCGGCCTGACCGTGTACGAGCTGTGGATCGAGGGCGCCTCTCAGATCGAGTCCGAGTACTACGCCTCAGTCGTGTTCGACCGCTCCAACAAGGCGCCGCTGGTGATGCTCTCAACCAAGGGCGGCATGGACATTGAGGCGGTCGCCGAGGAAGACCCGGACGCGATTGCGCACCTGCACGTCGACCCGCTGCTCGGCTTCCAGGACTTCCACGGCCGCGAGCTGGCCTTCAACGCCGGCGTCGCGCCGGACGTCGTACGGCCGATCGGTGCGCTGCTGAAGCAGCTCTACAACGTGTTTGTCGATGAAGAGGCAACGCTTGTCGAGGTCAACCCGGTGATCGTCACGCCGGAGCGTGGCGTGCGCGCGCTTGACGCGAAGGTAACCCTCGACAACAACAGCTTCTTCCGTCACAAGGACAACGCGGAGCTGCGCGACCTCTCCGCCGAGGATCCCCAGGAGCGGATGGCCAAGGAGCGCGGCCTGACCTACGTGAAGCTCGATGGCAACATCGGGATCCTCGGTAACGGCGCCGGACTGGTCATGTCGACCCTTGACGTGGTCAAGCTCGCCGGCGGCGACGCTGCCAACTTCCTGGACGCCGGCGGCGGATCCAAGGCCGAGGCGATCACATCCGCCGTTGAGGTGATCCTCGCCAACCCGAACGTAACCGCGGTGCTGTTCAACATCTTCGGCGGGATCACCCGCTGTGATGAGGTGGCGCGCGGTCTGATCACAGCCTTTGACCAGATCAAGCCGAGCGTGCCCTTCGTCGTGCGCCTGGACGGCACCAACGACGAGGAAGGCCGCAAGCTTCTGGCTGAAGCGAAGCTGCCGAACGTATACACAGAGGCGACCATGGACGGCGCGGCCGCCAAGGTGGTCGAGCTCGCTGGCCAATCCAAGACGAGCGCCTAGCGCGGAGGACTCACTGACATGAGCATCCTGATCGACGAGAACACCCGCCTGGTCACGGCCGGCATCACGGGTTCAGAGGGCAAGTTCCACACGCTCCGCAACCGCGACTACGGCACCAACGTGGTGGCCGGCGTGACGCCGGGTAAGGGCGGCCAAGAAGTGGAAGGGATCCCGGTCTTCAACACCTACGCGGAAGCGGTTGAGAAGCAGGGCGCCAACACCGCGATGGTGTTCGTGCCGCCGCCGTTTGCGGCCGACTCGATCCTCGAGGCCGAGGACGCCGGGATCGAGCTGATCATCGCGATCACTGAGGGCATCCCCGCCCACGACGAGCTGCGCGCCTACGCGACGATCAAGAAGAACGGCCGTAGCCGTCTGATCGGCCCCAACTGTCCCGGGATCCTGTCTCCGGGCAAGGCCAACGTGGGCATCATCCCGGCCGCGTTCTTCAAGCCCGGCAACGTCGGCGTGGTGTCCCGCTCGGGCACCCTCACCTACCAGATCGGCAACGTGCTGGCTCAGGAGGGCTTTGGTAACTCCTCGATCGTCGGTATCGGTGGTGACCCGGTCCCGGGCACCGACTTTGTTGACGCGGTGAAGCTGTTCCAGGAGGACCCCCAGACCGAGCTGATCGTGCTGTCCGGTGAGATCGGCGGCGACGCCGAGGAGAAAGCCGCCGAGTACATCGCCGAGCACGTGACCAAGCCTGTCGTTGCCTACATCGCTGGCTTCTCCGCACCTCCCGGCAAGACCATGGGCCACGCCGGCGCGATCGTCTCCGGCTCCTCCGGCGGTGCCGAGGGCAAGGCAGCCGCGCTGGAGGCCAAGGGCGTCAAGGTCGGCAAAACGCCGACCCAAGTTGCCGAGCTGGCGATTCAGCTGCTCGGCGCCGCGGCCTGAGCTTTCGCTCCTACGCGGTTTCCCGCAGGGTTCCCGAACGGGGG
>JAFMRN010000260.1 GCA_017354065.1 Solirubrobacterales bacterium | reverse complement strand
CGCATGGTGGAGCCGGTTGGAGGCCAGCACCACCCGCCGGGCCGACAGGGACCCGTCCGCCAGCGCCGCCAACAGCAGTTCAGCCCCCAGGTCGTGGCCCACCAGCAGCGCGCGCGGCCCGCCCACCTCGAGACAGAAGCGCGCCATCACCTCGGTCAGCCACTCGCGCGTATAGGGGTGGCGCGGACGGTCCTCGGAGTCGCCGTGCAGGGGCAGATCCGGCAGGATCACACGGAAGCGCTCGCCCAACGGCTGGATCACCGGCTCCCACTCGCGGTAGGTCAGGCCGACCGAGTGCAACAGCACCAGCGGCGGGCCGGTGCCGTGCTCGCGGTAGGCCACGCGTGCCCCATCGGTGTGGTGGTGGAGGCGCAGCCGCATCCCGACTATTGTGCTGACTATCGCCAGTTGGGATGACGTCGCCAGGATCGCCCTGGCCCTCCCCGAGACCGAGGAGGGCACGACCTTCGGCAACCGTGCCTGGAAGGTCGCCCACAAGCCCAAGCCCAAAGCCTTCGCCTGGTACCGGCCGCTCAACAAGTCGGACGTGCGCGCGCTGACCGAGCTCGGCCGTGAGATCCCCGAGGGTGAGCTGCTCGGTGTCCGCACCGACGGCTTCCACCACCGCGAAGCGCTGCTCAACGAGCTGGGCCAGTGGGTCTTCAGCATCCCCCACTTCGACAACTTCCCCGCGGTACTGGTCAAGCTCGACGACGTACCGCTCGACGTCCTGACCGAGCTCCTCACCGACGCCTGGGCGGCCATGGCTCCGCCCAAGCTCGCGGCGCAATATGTCGCCGAACACGACGACACCTAGAATCGTCGGCCCGCATGGCCGTCGACACCCCGCACCGCCCCGTCAGCCCGAAGGCCGATTTCCCCGCGCTGGAAGCGCAAGTGCTGGAGCGCTGGAAGGCGCGCGACATCTTCGCCGAGTCTCTGCGCCGCCGCGAGCACGCACCGCGCTGGGGTTTCTATGAGGGGCCGCCGACCGCCAACGGCGCGCCCGGCTCCCACCACGTGCTGGCCCGCAGCTTCAAGGACATCTTCCCCCGCTACCGGACCATGGCCGGCTACCGCGTCGACCGCAAGGGCGGCTGGGACTGCCACGGCCTGCCGGTCGAGCTGGCCGTCGAGAAGGAGCTCGGCCTCCAGTCCAAGCACGAGATCGAGGCCTACGGGATCGCCGAGTTCAACGCCCGTTGCCGCGCCAACGTCTTCTCCCACATCGATGACTGGACCCGCCTGACCGAGCGGATCGGCTTCTGGGTCGACACCGACGACCCGTACCGCACGCTCGACCCTGATTACGTCGAGTCGGTCTGGTGGGCGCTCGCCCAGATCCATGAGAAGGGTCTGCTGGTTGAGAAGCTGAAGGTCGTCCCCTACTGCCCGCGCTGTGGCACCGCCCTGTCAAGCCATGAGCTGGGTCAGCCGGGCGCCTATCAGGACGACACCGACCTGGCCGCGTACGTGGTGTTGCCGAGCGCCAAGGGCAAGCTCGTGGTCTGGACCACGACACCGTGGACGCTGGTCTCCAACGCCGCGGTCGCCGTCGACCCCGAGCTGACCTACGTGCGCGCCGACGATGACTACATCGTCGCCGAGACGCTGGCCGAGAAGGTCCTCGGATCCGAGGTTAAGATCCACGAGCGCTTCAAGGGCGCCGAGCTGGTCGGCCTCTCCTACGAGCCACCGTTCGGCTTCATCGGCGCCGAAACCTACGGCGCGAAGGGACACACGGTCCTGCCCGCCGACTTCGTCACCGCCGAGGACGGCACCGGCCTGGTGCACACCGCGATCGCCTTCGGCGAGGATGACTTCCGCCTGGGGCTCGCCCATGACCTCAAGCCGATCAACCCGGTGCTCCCGGATGGCACCTATGACGAGCGGATCAGCGGCTATTCGGGCCGCAAGGTCAAGGACTGCGACGAGGATCTGGTCGCTGAGCTCAAACAACGCGGCCGTCTCCTAAAAGCAGCGCCTTACGAACACTCCTACCCTCACTGCTGGCGCTGTGACACCGCGCTGATCTACTACGCCAAGCCCTCCTGGTACATCGCCACCTCGCAGATCAAGGACCGGCTGCTCAACGCGAACGAGTCGGTCAACTGGCAGCCGCCGCACGTGAAGCACGGGCGCTTTGGCAAGTGGCTGGAGGGCAACGTTGACTGGGCGCTCTCCCGCGAGCGCTACTGGGGCACCCCGCTGCCGATCTGGCGTTGCGCCGGGGGGCACACGCACGCGATCAGCTCGTTGAAAGAGCTTGCCCAGCGCTCCGGTGTCGAGCTGGAGGACCCGCACCGCCCCTACGTGGATGACGTGCACTTCCCGTGCCCGGCCTGCAACGCCGAGATGACCCGCGTGCCGGAGGTGATCGACGTCTGGTTCGACTCCGGGTCGATGCCCTTCGCCCAGTACGGGGGCACCGACAACCCGCAGTTCGCGGAGCACTTCCCCGCCGACTACATCTGTGAGGCGCTCGATCAGACCCGCGGCTGGTTCTACAGCCTGCTAGCCGTCGCGACCCTGCTGTTCGACCAGAGCTCCTACCGCAACGTGCTGTGCCTCGGCCTGATCCTCGATTCAGAGGGCCAGAAGATGTCCAAGTCCCGGGGCAACATCGTCGATCCCTGGGATGTCCTGGACCGCTACGGCGCCGACGCCTTCCGCTGGTTCCTGTTCACCTCGAAGTACCCGTGGGACGGTTATCGCTTCAGCCTGGAGGCGGTCGCGGAGTCGGTCACCCGCTTCCTGCTGCCGCTGTGGAACACGTACGCCTTCTACGTGCTCTATGCGAACGCGAATACTTTGGGCGCCTCAGACGGCGCCCAACAACAGTTGACCGACCTTGACCGCTGGGCCCTCTCGCGCCTATCCGCGACGGTTCAGACGGTCACCGGCGGGCTGGAGAACTTCGACGCCACCGGCGCCGGCCGCGCGATCGCGGAGTTCATCGAGGACCTGTCCAACTGGTACGTGCGCCGCTCACGCCGGCGCTTCTGGGACGGCGATCCCGCCGCCTTCAGCACGCTGCACACGATCCTGGTCACGCTCAGCAAGCTGCTGGCGCCCTTCACGCCGTTCGTGGCGGACGAGATCTATGAGAACCTCGACGGTTCAGAGCCTTCGGTGCACCTGTGCGACTGGCCGGCGGCCACCGCGCGCGATCAGGCCCTGGAGTCGGCCATGGCGGTCGCGCGAGAGACGGTCCGGCTCGGCCTGGCGGCGCGCGCCGGGGCGAAGCTGAAACTGCGCCAGCCGCTGCGCGCGGCGATCATCGTCGCCACCGGTGAGGAGCGGACCGCGATCGAGTCGCTCACGGACATCATCCGCGACGAGCTGAACGTCCACGAGCTGCGCTTTGTCGCCAACGCGGACGAGCTCTCAGACGTCGAGCTGAAGCCCAACTGGAAGGCTCTGGGGCCGCGCTTTGGCAAGGACATGCCCCGCGCCGCCGAGGCGATCTCCGGCCTGGACGCCAACCACGCCGCTGCCAGGTTGCGTGCCGGTGACACGGTCGGGATCGCCGTGGGAGGCGCTGAGCACGAGCTCAGCGCTGAGGACCTACAGATCGGCATGAAGCCGCTGGCGGGCTATCAGCTTGAGCGCGAGGGCTCCCACGCCGTGGCCCTGGAGCTCGAGATCGACGCCGAGCTGCGCGCCGAG
>JAFMRN010000077.1 GCA_017354065.1 Solirubrobacterales bacterium | reverse complement strand
GGGCACGCTCGCGTTGTTGACCCAGCTGTCGCGCTCGACCTATCGCGCGGCGAACCTCGCCAGCGGCGGCGCCGCGCGGATGAAGCAGCTGGTGGCGCTGTCGCACCTGCGCGAGCTCGGCCCGGTCGCCCAGAGCCAGCTCGGCACGATGCTGTGCCTGGACGCCAACAACACGGTGCTGTTGTTGAACGAGCTCGAGTCCGCCGGTCTCGTGGTCCGCAAGCGCTGTGAGTCAGACCGCCGCCGCCATCAGATCGAGCTCACCGACCAGGGCTTTGAGGTCCTGCGCCACATCGAGCTGGAACTGAACGCCGTGGAGGACGAGGTCCTCGCGGCCCTGGATGAGGACCAGCGCGCCCAGTTCCAGGAGCTCCTGCACCAGGCCGTGCACGGTGAGCGCGGAGTGCTCGCGCGTGCGCGGGCGGACGTTGCCCTGAGCTAACCTCAGCCCCCGCACCTGGAGAGGTGGCAGAGCGGTTGAATGCGCCGGTCTCGAAAATCGGTATGGGCCTTCGGTCCATCGGGGGTTCGAATCCCCCCCTCTCCGCTTTTTTGACTTGCCCGCTCACCCCTCGGCGGTGCGGTCAATCCGGTTCAGGTACGCCGGGTCGAGGTGGCGGAGCGCGGCCGCCGTGAAGTGGGTGGCAAGCTGGCCGGCGGCGATCGGGTCGACCGGGGTTACGAGGATGCTCTGGTGGGCGCCGTCGATCGCGACGGAGACCATCATCGCCGCGAGCACGTCGGCGCTGGGGCCAAGCTTGAGGCCCAGGCCGGCGGCGTAGCTACGCGACAGCTCGGCGATCCGGAGCCGAATCTGGCCGACCATTTCCGCCCGGGCATGCTCCAGCGGACCGCCGCCGTTGTCGCCGAAGAGCAGCCGGAACCCGTCGGGCTCGGCCGCCGCGTACTCAAAGAACACGAGCATGCTGGCGGAGATCTGGTCATACAGCGGCAGCTCGCGTGCAACGGCGTAGGTCTCAAACAGCCGTGTCTGCAGCGCCTCGATCTCGCTCTCCACGGTCTCCCGGTAGATCGCCTCCTTGTCCGCGAAATGCGCATACAGCGTGGGCTTGGTGCAGCCCGCGTGATCGGCGATGCGCTGCATGGTCGCGCCGTGGTAGCCGAGCGCGGCAAAGGCCTGTCGCGCACCGCGGAGCAACTGCTGCTTGCTGGGCCTCGCTCCATGGTCGCGGCGCGGCCGCGGGCTGGGCTGATCAACCAAGTTTGACTCCTGAGTCAAAGTACGGATAGACTAGCCCCAAGACTGTCACGAGGGAGGCGTCATGCGAGGGATGTCCGTAGTTGTGGGAGCGGTTGCCGCCTTTGGCCTATGGCTGAGCGGCGCCGGAGCGGCGAGCGCAGAGCCCGCAAAGCAGTGCAGCGTCCCGACCAGCGCTCAGACCTTCCAAACCGCCACCCCAGCCCAGGAGAACCTCGACGCGGCGCGCGTCACCAGCGCGGTCGACCAGCTGAGCACCCGGCTGCGCCTGTCGGTACGCGTGTTCCGCAACAACTGCCAGGTAGCGGGCGATCCACTGAACGCGCTGACAGACCCGGTCCATAACAACCTCTGGAGCGTCACCAAGTCCGTCGTCTCGCTGCTCGCAGGTATCGCCAACGGCGACGGAAAGCTCGATCTCGACGCTCCGATCGGCAACTATCTGCCGACCGGCCCCGGCTGGGGCGACGCCGCCCACCGAGCGATCACCGTCCGCGACCTCCTCGATCAAACCAACGGACTGCGGCAGTCGATCCTCTCCGATGTAGCCAGCACCGGCAGCGACCCGAACCTGGCCCAAGAAGCCCTGAACCAGCCGCTGGTCTACCAGCCCGGCACGCATTTTCAGTACTCCCAACTCGGCCCGGCACTGCTGGCATACGTGGTTCAGCGTGCCGTCGGTGAGGACCTGGTGACGTTCGCGCAGCAACGCCTGTTCGGACCGATCGGGATCAGCGCTGGCAGCTACTTCTGGCTGCGCGACCGCTCCGGACTCCCCTACGGCTACACCCACCTGTTCCTGACCCCACCCCAGCTCGCGCGGCTGGGCCTGCTGATGGCCAACAACGGTCGTTGGAACGGGGCCCAGGTGGTGCCCGCGGACTACGTCGCAGACGTCAGCAAGCCGGCGCCGACCAACGGCTGCTACGGACTGCTGTTCTGGACGAACGCAGGCACGCCTTGCACTGGCGCAGACATCCCGGCGCCGCAGACGCTCGATCGGCATATGGTTCCCCCGCTCCCCAGCGACGCCTACGAGATGAACGGCACCGGCGGCCAGCTCGTAATCGTCATCCCCAGCCTGAACATGACCGTGGTGACCACCGGGTACCTCGGCAGCATCTCCCTGGACCCTGAGGTTCTGCTCGGCGCCGACGGCGACGAGATGCAGTGGACGTTCTTCCGGACGCTGATGTCCGGGGTCGAGGACGTCCACGTGCCCGACCCCGGCCCCTACCCGGGCGACCCTATCGACTTCGACGTCAACCCGCTCAACTACCTGGACCCCGCTGAGCTCACTTCCGACCTGGTGACGAACCCCAACTGCAACGTCCTGTTCTGCGACGGCTCCGTCCCGACCACCGGGCTGATTCAGAACGTTCAGGCGGCGCCTGGTTTGCTGTAGCTATAGCTCGGTGGGAACGCCCGGCTCGAGCTTGACCAGCCTGTCAGCGATTCCCTGCCCCTGAAACGCGGCACGGGTCTGCTCGGGGGTCTGGGTGAAGTGGGTCCAGCCCTCGTTGTGGACCACCGCCACGCGCGGCGCCTCCAGCCGGATCGCCGCAAGCGCGGCCAGGTCAGCGGACAGCGTCAGGTAGGCGCCGTCAAACCTGTGCGCCAACTGGACGCCGCCGGCGAACAGAACGGCCCGGTTCAGCGGGCCGAGCTTCTCCCGGATCTCCTCGACCACGCCAAGCGACGCGTTGTCGCCCGAGATGTACAGGCTGGGGTGCTCTGGCGCGGTGAGCACAAAGCCGATCACGGGGCCCGTGACGTCCTCGCTGCCGGGTGGACCGTGGAGCGCCGGCACGGCAGTCACGGTCATGCCGCCCACGGAGTTTGACTGCCATGGCTCCAGGCCCGCTGCCTTCCCGCCCAGCCGCGCCGCTCCAGCGGTGGTCGTCAGCACCCGGCCGGCGCCGGCCAGCAGCTCACGACCGGCGGGATCGAGGTTGTCGCTGTGATGGTCGTGGGATACGAGCACGAGATCGAGATCCGGCAGCTCAGCGGCGCCGACGGCAGGCCCCGTCGTCTTGACCAGACCGCCGGCGTATTCACCGGGCGGTGAGAAGGTCGGGTCGGTCAGAACGGTCAGGCCGGCGTAGCGGATCAGCCCGGTCGGACCGCCGATGTGGGTCACGGTGGGCACGACCGCAGACTAGGGGCCTCCGGACAACTCACGCAACCTGCTCGCCTCCCGCTGCAGCTCACCGGCCAGGTGGCCGGCCTTCGGAGCGAGCCCGTCAAGGCGATCGGCAATCCCGCGCAGCTCCTGGTCGCGGCGGCGGCCTTGACCGAGAGATCCGGAGGCAGAGCCGGCTCGCCTCAGGATCGGGGGTAGCGCCGTGGTCAGCAGCATCGCGACCACCAGGACAGCCGCGAAGCGGACCTCGCCGCTGTCGACGTGATCCACAAGGCCGGCGATCGGCAGCACGGCCATGACCGCGTCAACGCCTGCGGCGAGCACCGACACGGACACAAGCCTGGTCACCAGCGGCGGGTCGGTTGAGCGGCGCGCGCTGAGCACCAGGCTGGCGTGCGAGCCGACCAGTGCGATAACCGCCAGCGCACCGAACAGCCGCCAGCACGCTTCCTCTTGCCATACCCAGATCGCGACCAGGAACAGGACAAAGCTCAGCCCCGCGGCCCCAGTCGTGAACATGCCGAGCAGGGCCAGCCGACGCTTGCCCCGGGCCGGCTCACCGCTGGCCGCCAGCGCCGAGAACACGGAGAACCCGAGGCTCGTTCCGATTAGTTGCGCGTCGGTCTGGTCGAACGTGTGCGTCAGCAGCGCGATGATCGCGATCAGCGCCGCCACGGACAGACCCGCCGCGAGCGCAAGCAACACGAGCCGCCGCAAGCCGAAAGGCACTACCGTTGGAATCCCTCCCTTCTGATCGTTCAGAACCTAACCGATCGGCTAGCGCACGGCTGCCCGCCGGTAGCGCCACACGGCGATCGGCGCGAACACGATCAGGATCCCGGCCGTCCAGGCCAGCGCGAACCAGACGTTGGAGACGCCCACGCCCTGGCCGTGCTCCCACAGGTAGCGGACCGCGTTGACCACGATCGTGAACGGGTTGACCTTGGCAAAGCCCCGGAGAACCGCCGGGAACGTCTGCGTGGGGACGAACGCCGAGGAGATGAACGTGAGCGGGAATACGGCGATGAAGCCCAGCGAGTTGGCGGACTCGGGTGAGGAGACGATCATCCCCAGGAACGCGAAAACCCAGGAGAACGCGTAGCCGAAGGCGATCAGCAAGAGCACGCCGGCGATCGCCTCCAGGACGGTCGTGTTGAAGGCGAAGCCGATGATCAGCCCGGTCACCAACAGCACGAGCATCGAGAACGTGTTGGTGACGATGTCGGCCAGCGTCCGCCCCGCCAGCACCGCGGCGCGCGACATCGGCAGGGAGCGGAAGCGGTCGATCAGCCCCTTGCGGAGGTCCTCCTCCAGGCCCAGCGCGGTCACGAATCCGCCGAAGGCGATGTTCTGGACGATGATCCCCGGGATCAGGAAGTCCGCGTAGTTGCCATAGGTCGTGTGGATCGCGCCGCCGAACACGTAGCGGAACAGCAGCACGAACATGATCGGCTGGATCGTGAAGGCCACCAGCAGGTCAGGTGAGCGCGGCAGGCGCACGAGGTTGCGCTCGGCGATCACGAGCGTGTCCGAGACCAGCCGCCTCATGCCGGCTCGGCCTCCGCTGCGTGCCCGGTGAGCGCGAGGAAGACGTCATCCAGGGTCGGCCGGCGCAAGACCAGGTCATCGACGCCCACACCGGCCGCGCTGAGCCGTTGGACCGCTGCCACGATCGTGCCGCTGCGCTCGGCCACGGCGACCTTCACCAGCCCGTCCTCAACCACCGGCTCTCCGTCTCCGAGCCCGTCCAGGGCAGCGATCGCCGCCGGCGCGGACTCCGGGGACTCGAGCGTGACCTCCAGGACCGAGCCGCCGATCCTCGCCTTCAGCTGATCGGCCGTGCCCTCCGCGATCAGCCGGCCGTGATCGATCACCGCGATCGTGTCGGCCAGGCGGTCGGCCTCCTCCAGATACTGGGTCGTCAACAACAGCGTCGTGCCGCCGGACACCAGCTGTTCAATCACCTCCCACAGGCCGCGCCGCGCGCGCGGATCGAGCCCGGTGGTGGGCTCGTCAAGGAACAGCACGGGCGGTTCGGCCACCAGCGACGCAGCCAGGTCCAGGCGCCGGCGCATGCCGCCGGAGTAGGTCTTGGCCGGCCTTCCCGCCGCGTCGAGGAGGTCAAAGCGCTCCAGCAGCTCGCCCGCACGCCGCTTGGCAGCGGACCGGCCCGATCCGTACAGCCGCCCGACCATCGTCAGGTTCTCCAGGCCGGTCAGGTTCTCGTCCACGGCCGCGTACTGGCCGGCCAGGCCGATCCGCGCGCGCAGCTCCTTCGCGTCCGTGACGACGTCGAGCCCGGACACCTGCGCGCTGCCCGCATCCGGCGCCAGCAGCGTCGTCAGGACCCTGACCAAGGTGGTCTTGCCCGCACCGTTGGGCCCGAGCAGGCCCAGCACGGTCCCGGCGGGAACCTCAAGGTCGACGCCGTCCAGCGCGCGAACCTCACCGAAGGACTTCGCTATCCCGCGTACCTGTATCGCAGCCCCATACCCCATTATTCCGGACCGACTGTAGCCACAAAGTGGTTTTTCAGGTTGCCTTCATGTTCTGAGCGGAACTGCAACGCTGCGGACCATGAATGGCTCGACTATTGACGTGAAGACCACGGACGGCACCGCCGACTGCTATCTGACCAAACCTGCCGACGGCGAGAAGAATCCCGGCGTGCTGTTGATCATGGACGCGATCGGAATGCGCGCGCGGATCCACGAGATGGCTGACAGGGTCGCCGCCCAGGGCTATGTCGTGCTCGCGCCGAACGTCTTCTACCGCGCCGGCCGCGCACCGCAGTGGGACATGCCGAACCTGGCCGACGAGAATGAGCGCGCCGAGTTCTTCAAGAAGCTCGGGCCGCTGATGGGTGAGCTGAAGGCCGACGGAGGGGCCAAGGCCGCAAGCGACGGCACCGCCTACCTGGACAAGCTGGCCGAGCTGAGCCCGGGACCGGTTGCCGTGGTCGGCTACTGCATGGGCGGCTGGTTCGCCTGGACCCTCGCGGCCACCCATCCAGACCGGGTTGCGGCCGTCGGCGGCTTCCACACCGGCCACATGGTCAGCGAGGACGACGACAGCCCGCACCTGCTGGCACCGAAGGTCAAAGCCGAGGTCTACTGGGGCCACGCCGACCAGGACCACAGCATGACCCCGGAGAACATCGCCACGCTCGACAAGGCTATGGACGCGGCCGGGGTCAAGCACACGACCGAGGTCTACACCGGCGCGTCACACGGCTACACCATGTCCGACATGGGCGCCTATAACGAGGCCGCGACCGAGCGGCACTTCAAGGCGTTGTTCGCGCTGCTGGAGCGCACGCTCAGCGTTTAGAACCTGCCGCGGCGCGGCACGGGCATGGCCGCACTCAAAGGCGGCCATGCCCCCAGGGGCGTTTAATACGACAAACGCAACCCGGAGGAGACCATGAGCACGGCGACAGAAGGCACGGAGCTCGACTCGCAGATCACCAGGCTGACGAACGGGGCCGCCGCATGGGCGTCCATGGGCCTGAACCAGCGCATCGACCTGCTGGCACGCACGCACTCCGCGATCGCAGCCAACGCGGAGGCCTGGGCTGAGAGCGCGATCCGGGCCAAGGGCGTTCCGGCCGGCCCGCTCGAGGGCGAGGAGTGGATGTCGGGTCCTTACGCGACGCTGCTCGGCGTCCAGGGCATCATCGACAGCCTGAAGAAGCTGGCGGCAGGCAAGTCGCCGCTTACGGGCGCCAGGGCAAAGTCCGCCCCGGGCGGGCGCGTGGCGTTCAAGGTCCTGCCCTCAAACCTGTATGAGTTCAACCTGTTCAACGGCTTCAGCGCTGAGCTGTGGCTCGCTCCGGGGAAGAGCGAGGCAAGCGCGCGGGCCAACGCGGGGCTCGGGGCCAAGCGGCTCGGCGAGAACGGCGGCGTCGGCCTGGTGCTCGGCGCCGGCAACATCTCCGCGATCGGGCCGCTCGATGTCCTGTACGAGCTGATCGCTTACAACCGCGTCAGCGTCCTCAAGCTGAACCCCACCTTCGCGCCGCTGACCGACGCCTATCAGCGCGCGCTGGCGCCGCTGATCGACGCCGACCTGCTCGCGATCGTGAACGGCGGTGCCGAGGTCGGCTCCTACCTGACCGGGCACGCGGGCATCAGCCATGTGCACATCACCGGCTCGGCGCAGACCCATGACGCGATTGTCTGGGGACCGGGCGCGGCGAAGACCGGTGAGCCGAAGCTCGACAAGCCGATCAGCTCCGAGCTCGGCGGCGTATCGCCGACGATCGTGATTCCCGGTGAGTGGTCAGAGGCAGACCTGCGCTTCCAGGCCGAGCACGTTGCCACCCAGCGGCTGCACAACGGCGGCCACAACTGCATCGCCACCCAGCAGCTGATCCTGTCGGCGGACTGGCCCCAGAAGAACCGTTTCCTGAACGTGCTGCGTGAGGTCCTGGCGGAGATCCCCGCCCGTGACCCCTGGTATCCGGGGACCGAGCGCAAGCTCTCAGCCGCGGAGCGTTCCTACCCGGCTGCCGAGCACATCAACGGCCGGCTGCTGGTCGAGGTCAGCGACCAGACCTCGACCGACCTGTGTGCGACCGAGTACTTCGGGCCGGTGCTGGGCTACACGGCGGTGCCGGGCAGCGGCGCCGACTTCTTCGCCAACGCGGTCGAGTTCGCCAACACGAAGCTGGACGGCAGCCTCGGGGCCACGATCATCGTCGCCCCCGCGGACCGCAAGGCGCTGGGGTCACGCTTTGACGAGCTGCTGGCGGAGCTGCGCTACGGCACGATCGGCGTCAACGTCTGGAGCGGAATCGGCTTCCTGCTGCCGACCCTCGCCTGGGGCGCGTACCCCGGCAACACGCTGGAGGCAGTCGGCTCGGGGATCGGTGTCGTGCACAACTGCCATCTGGTCGAGGGCGCCGAGCGCAACATCGCATACGGCCCGTTCCGGCCCTTCCCGCGCTCGTTCCAACACGGCGAGCTGTCACTGTCACCCAAGCCGCCGTGGTTCGTGACCAACAAGCGGGCCAAGGAGATCACCCAGGCGCTGACCGACTTCGCCGCGGCCCCGTCGCCGGTGAAGCTGCCCGGGATCTTCAATCAGGCGTTCCGGGGCTAGTCGTCCAGATACTCCGCGTCGGTCACGTGCTCGGCCCAGTCGGCCGCCTGCCCGCTGGCGGGGTCGGCCGGCTGGATCGCGAGGTGGGACATCTCCTGCTGGGCTGATGCGCCGTGCCAGTGCCGCTCGCCCGCGGCGAAGGTGACGGTGTCCCCCGGCCGCGCTTCCACTACGCGCTGGCCATCGCGGCCGATCCGCGCGACGCCATTGAGAACGTGCAGCACCTGGCCGTGAGGATGGGTGTGCCAGGCGGTCCGGGCGCCCGGCCGGAACGTGACCCTGGAGATCTGGGTCGGCTCCGTGGTCGCCAGGCTGGCGACGGGCTCGAGCCAGACCTCACCGGTGAACCATTCGGCGGGTCCGCGCTGAGGGGGTTTCTCGGACATGACGGTCGCTCCTTTGGTTGCCGACTCCAGAAGCAGCGACACTAAGGCATGTGAGTTTTGGTGCCTATAGCCACCAAAACTCCCGTCCCCTCCCGCCAAAATCGAGCCATGCCCCGCCACACCGTCGTCATCCCGATCTACCCGGACGTCACCCAACTCGACTTCACGGGTCCCTCCCAAGCCTTCATCCAGGTCCCGGACCTTGAGCTGATCGTCGCCTCTGTCGGCGGACGCGACGTCGCATCAGCGGACCTGACCTTCACGAGCCTGGCGAAGCTGGAGGACATCGAGCGCTGCGACGTGCTGTGCGTGCCGGGCGGTGATGGCTGCCTGCCCGCCGCGGAGGATCCCGTGTACATGGCTGCGATCCGGCGCCTCGCCGGTTCAGCGCGCTACATC
>JAFMRN010000259.1 GCA_017354065.1 Solirubrobacterales bacterium | reverse complement strand
ATCATGCTGCTGTTCGGCGGTCTGGGTGTACGCACCCTCACCACCAACCGCAAGTAAGCAACACCAGCAAGAAACGGGAACAAAGCTCCGGTGCGCCCAGCGCACCGGAGCGCCCGTCTTTTAAGGGCCGTGTCGAAACGAACAAAGCGCTCACGCGAGCCGAGCTTTGTGCAACCGAGCACGAATATCGCGCTGAATCGATCCAAGCGCCGCTCCCAGAACCGCTTTGTGCATCTCGACACCCGCTAAGGGAACTAAGAAACGCAAATCCCACAAATAGCCGTCCGTTTTGCTATCAGAAGACGTGATGGCAGACGAACTGAGGCACGGCGAGAAGGGCGCCTACTACTTCGAGCGCATCAACCAGATCGTCGCCGAGGAGGGCGTCAGCGCCAGGAAGGCCGCTGATCAGCTGGCCGAGGATCTCGGCGCCAAGGGCGCGTCCGTGTATGCTTCTTACAACGCCTACAAGGCGAAGCTGAAGGACACCGGTGAGCGCCGCCGTGAGGCCGACAGGCCGAAGACGGCTGCCGAGCACATGATCGACGCCGTGCAGGCGCTGGAGGCGGCGAAACGCGCGACGCTCGCACAGGTGGAGGAGCGCAAGGCTGTCGTCGAGCGCCTGGAGACCGAACTGGCCGAAGCCCGCGAGGACCTGCGCCAGGCCAAGGCCAACGTCCGGGACGAGATCGAGAGCATCGAGGCCAAGATCGACGCCTTAACGCACTGAGGGCGAGGTCCGAAGACCCCGCCCTCAGCGTGACTTACTTCCGATTCCGCTCTCGGAAGGCTTCAGCTAGTGGATGTAGCTGATGAAGCGGGTGTGGGCGATGCTGGCCGGCACGGTGTGGGTCGCGACCTTGCCGAGCACCGGAGCGTGCTCTTCCTCGACCACGACGCTGCCGTTCTTGTTGACGCGCTTGACCCAGGCGATGTGGCCGGGGTTCTTCGGGCCCTTCTCCGGGTCGGCCCACTTGGAACCGGGCTGGAAGACCATCAGCGAGCCGGCGGTGGCGTGCTTGTCGACCTTGTAGCCGGCGTACTTCGCGACGCTCGGCCAGAACTTCGCGGCCAGGCCACCGGCGGGCTCGTTGGTGCCGTAGTACTCATCCGAAATGTTCTGCGGGACGGTGCCGCCTTCGAATTGAGTGGTCCAAATCTTAAGAGTCAGGTTTCGTAGTACGTCGGGGCGCTTTACATCGGCGAGCGCGCCGCACTGGCCGTCGTGGTTGATCGTGTTTTGGTAAGCGGGACCCTTTTCAGCCCATGTTTGCTGGGCTTGCGCCTTAGCTTGGGGGACCGACAGGGGGGTCGCGGCATTAGCAACCGCAGCAGTAGATGTACTAATTCCGAGGGCGGCTACTACTGAGATGGCGGTGCGGGTGAAGAGGCGGGAAGCGGAGTGTGTGTAAGTCATAGTGGCCCCCAAAACACCTTTGTGGTTCCGCTAGTTGTGCGCCTAATAGCTAATTTCTTCGCAATGTGATGACCATCACGTAATAAGTTGTGTGTGTTTTTGTGTTTGGTGTGGCTCCTTCGATTTGTTGTGTGAGTTGTGGTTCAGAGACCAACTAAGCGCCAACGGACGGTCGACTCGCCGTCACGGCGAGCACAACCCTTGGTCCGCTGTTGGAAGGCGCTAGCCCAGCGAGGAACTGGCGGCCCGGAGCTCATCCAGGGCCGCGAGTGTGTGCGTGCCCAGCTCGTCCTGGTTGCTCTCAGACCAGGACGCATAGCCGCGCTTGAAGGCCAGCACGCCGAGCTCGGCCGCCAGCGCGGCGTGAGCGTCGCCGACGCCGTGCGCCTGCAGCGCCTCAGTCATCGCCGCTGCCATGCCGACGCTCTTCAGGGCGTCGCGCTCCTGGAGCTCGGAGCTGGCTGCCACCGCCGCCTTTAGCCGGGGGGCGATCTCCCGCGACACCGGCCCCATTGCTGAGCAGGCCCGCTCCAGCCCGGCGGCAACCGCCGCCAGGGGGGTGGCATCGGCAGGGGCCTCGGCGATGCCCTCGACCAACAACCGGCTGAGCGTCTCCTGGCCCGCGACCAGCACCTCGCGCTTGTCGGGGAAGTGGCGGAAGAACGTGCTCTTGGTGACCCCGGCCCGCGAAGCGATCTGCTCGACGTTGGTCGCGTCGTAGCCCTGCTCGGTGAACAGGTCGACGGCTGCCATCACGAGCCGTTCACGGGCGCCTGGTTGCCAGCGAGCCATCACAAGCAATACTAGTGATGGGACTTTTGTCGCATGACGAGCTACAGTGATGGGACAAAGCTCCCATCACTCCCAAGGGGTACCCATGCGCGTTTTCATCACCGGCGGCACCGGCCTGGTCGGGTCCGCCGTCACAGCTGAACTGCTGAGCCACGGCCACAGCGTCCTGGCGCTCGTCCGCTCCGACAAATCCGCCAACGCGGTTCAGCAGGCCGGGGCAGAGCCCGTAAGAGGCTCCCTGTCGGACCTTGACGTGATCCGTACCGCTTCAAAGCAAGCGGACGGCGTCATCCACCTGGCCTTCTCCAACGACTTCTCGAGCGCCGAGGCACTGGCCAGCGCGGTAGCCGAGGAGACCGCGGCGCTGAAGGCGATCGCTCAGCAGCTCACCAACACCAACCGCCCGCTCGTCACGGTCTCAGGCACTCCGTGGGTACCGGACAGAACCGCTACCGAGTCCGACCCGGTCCCGACCGAGGGTCCCGTCGGCGGTCGCGGCAAAACGGTGACCGAGATCCTGGGACTTGCAAATCTGCGCGCCAGCGCGGTCCGGCTGCCCCGCACCGTGCATAACCAGGGCCAGGGTGGCTTTGCCGGTCTGCTGACCAACATCGCCCGCAGCAACGGTGTGTCCGGCTACCCCGGCGACGGCGAACAGCGCTGGCCCGCGGTGCACGCGCTGGACGCCGCCGTGCTGTTCCGCCTGGCGCTGGAGCGGGCGGAGCCGGGCACCGCCTGGCATGCCGTCGACGACGAGGGGGACAAGGTCAAGGACATCGCGGCCGTGATCGGCCGGCGCCTTGGCGTGGAGGTCAAGTCGGTGCCGGCCGAGAGCTTCGGCCCGCTGGGGCAGATCTTCGGTCTGGACCAGCCGGCGTCAAGCCAGCACACCCGCCAAGCACTCGGCTGGGAGCCGACGCACCCGAAGCTGCTCAAGGACCTGGAGCTGATCCAGCCGTAATACTGGGGCCGGTGAAAGAGATCAGCCGGCTGGCCGGCCTCGGAACCAGCGTCTTCACGGAGATGACGGCGCTGGCCGAGGCCCATGACGCCATCAACCTGGGGCAGGGGTTTCCGGACGCCGACGGCCCGGACGAGGTGAAGGACGCGGCCGTGGCCGCCATCAAAGGCGGCCATAACCAGTACGCCCCGCTGCCCGGCGTTCCGGATCTGCGCGCCGCGATCAAGGCCCACCAGCAACGTCATTACGGCTATGAGCCCGAGGACGTGATGGTCAGCTTCGGCGCCACCGAGGCGATCGCCGCCGCGGTGCTCGGCCTGTGCGAGCCCGGTGATGAGGTCGTGGTGCTGGAGCCCTACTACGACTCCTACGCGGCCGTGATCCAGTTCGCCGGCGCGCGCCGCCGGGTCGTGACGCTGGCGCCGCCGGATTTCCGGCTGGATCCAGCAGAGCTGGCCGACGCGGTTAGCGACCGCACGCGGATGATCCTGTTGAACAGCCCGCACAACCCGACC
>JAFMRN010000258.1 GCA_017354065.1 Solirubrobacterales bacterium | reverse complement strand
ATGACGGGGCATGATTCATCCTCTCAAACAGGACGGAACCAAACCCAGGACGATTCACGCCAGTGTTGTTCTTCGCGACTATGTCCACTCGAGTGCGTCCCACCGGAGTCTTGATCGTGACCTGCTGGCCTTCGATCGTGTCCCCCTGAGCTGTTAGCTCGGTTATCGCGCGGGCCTCCCCAGCTTGTCCCTTAAGAACCGGGGCGATGCCGCCGGTCCGCGCGGCCCGTCGGCCGAGCAGCTTGGACGGGTTGATCGAGCCGGTCTCATCGGCAAGCTTGCCGATCGTGTTGAAAACGGGTCCGGTCAGACGACTTGCGCTGGTCTTCGCCACGCTCGCGGCGCTGCCAGCAGTCCGGGCGATCTGACTCGCTCGGTTGCTCGCGATCGCGCGACCGAGAATGCTGTCCCCGGCCGACTGGGCCGCCGTCTTCGCTCCACCACCAAAGATCGCGGATCCCACGTCGGACAGGACCGATTTGCCAACGTCAACGGCCTTGCCGGCAACCCCGCCAGCGAACCAGTTCACCGGGTCAAGGCTTTCGGCAGCGAGGTCCTCGAGCAGGCCTGACGGCTTCGCCGGTTCGATGAACTTGACCGTGGCGGGGTTCTGCTCGACTCCTAACGCTCCCATCGCCGTGTTGACGTTCTGGCGCCACTGAGCAGGGGAGCATGCGTAGAACGGAGGATTCTGGGCTACGTCGCCTACATCACAAGCGCTGGTCGCGGCAGTCTTAGCGATCGATTCGTCAGAACGCTCCTCCTGGCTCGCTCCCTGGGCTAGCGCGCTCTCGCTGGCCTCGACTTCGGCGAAGGTTCGTAAGACCTCACCCCCAACGCGTTTGAGCAGCGCGACCTTGGCCGCGTACTCGTGCTGGTAGGCGACATAGTCCTGTGTGCTCGCGTGGCCGCCAACCAGAGCGTCAAGCTCAGCCGGATGATCAACTACCTCCTGATCCTTGGACAGCGACAAGCTTTTCGCTTGCGCTTTGACCTGCGCAAGCGACAACGGTCCGGACGGGGACGCTGATCGTGTGCTGCTCTTACAGCCGACCTTGGGGTTCAGCACTTCCTGAACCACGCACGACAGGCCGTGACTGATCGTGTGCCCGAGCGACGGTACGACCGATAACACGCCGCCGATCAGGATCGCGACAACCGCAATCAGCCCGACGTACTCGATCAGGTCCTGACCGGCCTCTCGCGCGAGCACTTTGCGGGCACGGGCTACATGCCGTTGTGCCGCGGCGCGCGTCATGCGCTCAGCCTGCTCCGCGAGATCTGAAGTTGACGCGGGCGAAACGACCGAGACGTCGCGCTATCGCGGGAGCTAGAGGTCATCGCACGCAGTCTCACCTCCTCTGTCGCATGCCACAAGAGCCCTGGGACCTATCTTGGGGGGTGCCAAAAGGCCCAATTCATGTCTGGGCCCGGCCTAGGGCCCCGGCCCGAACCCACCCACCGGCGCCGATGTCACCAACGGGCAGGACTACGAGAGCGGGCTGGCAGAGAGTCGCGCAAAGCGTGTACCGAACCATGTCCCGAAGTCAGCATTTCTGACAGCATCTCGGGACATCTGAACACCGCTCAAGTCCCCGTAGATACTGGAAAAGCCCTGCAAACAAGCCACTCTTAATCCCAAGGTTGTAGGTTCGATTCCTACACGGCCCATTTTCTTGTGTCGCAGCATGGCGGTTATGTGCTGCATAGCGGTCGCGGGATGCGCCGCAAAGGTGAACCGCGTGCCGGTGACCGCGACGCCGTTGCAGGTGACGCTCGGGTGGTTCCGCGCGATGAACGCGCGGGACAAGTCGGTGGTCCTGTCCTACATGGCGCCTGTATCCCCTGAGAGGAAGGTCGTGGGTGCGGGCTGGTCCTCGAATGGTGCGCATTGCACCCCAGCCCCGACCCGCTTGTTCCGTGTTGGGTTGCCGCACCCTGCTTTGAGGCAGGCGGTCATCTCGTGCACCTTTGTGTCCTCTCAGTCGGACCTGCAGCAGGTCTACCTGGGCTGGTATCGGGGGCGAGGGTGGTTGATCGAGGACTACGGGAGTGGCTGAGGAGCCGGGACGGGACGACGATTGTCAGCTTTTGACAGTGCGGTATGTGGTGGTGGCCGCGAACTGCGGTCTTTGTGGCAGAAAAGGGTCCATATGTGACCCTTTCCTGCCACGCTCGTCGGGACCAGCGTCTGCCGCGAGTTGGCGGTTATCAGGTTTTGACAACTCGGCCGCTTCGTGCGGCTAATGCGCCACATCTAGTTGGTTTGTGCAACGCTCGGCCTATGGGGAAGACCATGAAGCTGGGTGAGGCGCTGGCGCGGCGCGCTGAGCTGCAGAGCAGGATCGGGGAGATCCGGAATCGGCTGCGTGCGAGTGTTCTGGTCCAGGAGGGTGATTCGCCGCCCGAGGATCCGCAGCCGCTGCTCGTGGAGCTGGCACGCGCGGCCGACGAGTTGGAGTCGCTGATCGCGAGGATCAACAAGACCAACGCGGTGACGCGGCTTCCGGCTCTGGATCTGACACTGACCGAGGCGCTGGCAAAGCGCGACGTGCTGGGTCTGCGCAGCGGAGCGTTGCGTTCCGTGGCAGATGCCACCGCCCAGCAACAGGCCCGCTACTCACGCTCGGAGATCCGTCTGGAGCGGACGCTGGACATAGCCGCCGTGCGCAAGCGAGTCGATGATCTCGCCCGTGACCAGCGAGACCTGGACGTCGCGATTCAAGCCGCGAACTGGACGGTGGACCTGATCGGCGATTCTGACTAGGCACGCGCAAGCAGGTAGCCGCGGCGGAGGCGGCGAGCACCAGGGCGGCAACTGCCCGGAAGTTGCAAGGCGCTAACGCGCTCCATGGGTAACGCGAGGGCAGCGTCTGTGGGTTCGACCCCCACTCGCACAGTCACGCCCAGCACGGTCACATCTGCACAGTGCATCGCGTACAGCGCACTACCACGGTGCTGAGTCTTCGCAGCGGTGAGGGCGGGCCAGGGGCGTTGCGCGGTATCTCAGCCAGCCGGCTGTGGCCACACGGCGGAGCCGATCAGGTCGAGGACCTGGTTCTCCAGGTCGCGCTTCGCCTGCTCGGGACGGGAGCTGAGCGGACCGCGCAGCAGTGTTGCGGTGCCGTGTACGCCGGCCCAGATCGGGTACTCGATCACCGCCTGGCGCTCAGCGGTGATCACACCGGTGTCCACGAGCTTGGCGAGCGCCATGCGCAGGTGGTCGAACGGCGAGTCGGGGTCGGGTGAGTCGGCGGTCGACAGGTGGAGGTCGGTGGTCGTCGTGAACGCGGTGTCAAACAGGCCCGGCTCCTCCCGCGCGAAGGCGAGATATGCCGCGCCGACGGCACGCAGCCGGAGCAGCGCATCCTCGGCGGGCCGGTTGCCGGCGACCACCTGGTTCATGCCGTCCGCCATCCGGGCGGCGAGCATCGCGAGCGCCGCATCGCGAACCGCGCCGAGCAGCGCCTCGCGGTCGTTGAAGTGGCGGTAGGCCGCGTTCGGCACGACCCCGACGGCGCGGGTCACCTCGCGTAGCACCACGGCGTCCGGCCCGCCTGAGCGGGCAAGGGAGACACCGGCCTCAACCAGAGCGCGTCTGACGGAGCCCCGCGGGCGCGGTCCGCGAGGCTTGGAGGTCCCGGTGTCGCTCACGCACCTCAGTTTAGTGGACAGTGTCCACGAAAGGG
>JAFMRN010000257.1 GCA_017354065.1 Solirubrobacterales bacterium | reverse complement strand
CGATCGCGCCGCTGGTGACGATCACCGGCTCCGCTCCAGCCCGCGACAAGGCCGCGACCTGGTCCGCAACCCCGGCGAGCACCTCCTCGCGCAGGCGGCCGTTTGAGTCGGCCACCACACTGGAGCCGAGCTTCACCACGATCGGGGGCATCAGGGCTCCAACTCGAAGACGACGCCCGCGAGGGTCACGTCGTCGCCGGACTCAAAGCCCGCGTCCTGCAGCGCCTGGATCACGCCGAGGCCACGCAACCGCTTTTCCAAATGGCTCATCGCGTCCTCATTGTCCAGGTCATAGCGGCCGACCAGGCGCTCGACCGCCGGGCCCTCAACGACCCAGCCGCCGTCCTCGTCGCGAGAAACGCTGAATCCGCTCTTCGGCGCCGGGCGGTAGACCTTGTGTTCGACCATCGGCGCGGCTTCCGCTCGCGGCTCAACGTCAGGCGCTGAGGCCAGTGGCACGTGCTGGAGCAGCAGCCTGACGAGCTCATCAAGCCCCTGCCGGGTGGCGGACGACGTCAACACCACCGGTACGTTGCCGACGCTGAAGCGCTGCTCCCAGGCTCGCTTGGCCTCGGCGGCCTGTTCCGGGCTGACGAGGTCGGCCTTGGACAGCGCGAGGATCCGCGGCAGCGCAGCCAGACGCTCGTCGTGTAAGGCCAGCTCCTGCTCCACGGTCGCGTGGTTCTCTACCGGATCCGAGCCGTCCAGCGGCGCCAGGTCGAGCACGTGCACGAGCAGACGTGTGCGCTCCACGTGGGCGAGAAACTCATGGCCGAGGCCGGATCCGGCTGAGGCGCCCTCAATCAGGCCGGGGATATCGGCCAGCACCAGCTGGCGGTCGCTCTGATGCAGGGTGCCGAGCACCGGCGACAGCGTCGTGAAGGGATAGTCAGCGACCTTCGGCGCCGCACGCGTGATCCGGGAGAGCAGGCTCGACTTGCCGGCGTTGGGCAGCCCCACGAGGCCGACGTCGGCCAACAGCTTCAGCGTCAGCGTGAGCCAGGTCTCAGAGCCTGGTAGGCCGCGCTCGGCGAAGCGCGGGCTCTGGTGGGTCGGTCCCGCGAAACGGCGGTTGCCACGGCCGCCGGAACCACCCGAGGCCACCAGGGCACGCTGACCGACGCGGGTCAGGTCATGGCGGCTGCCATCTGCCTCGACCAGCACCTCGGTGCCCGGCGGTACCTTGACCTCCAGGGGCTCGCCATCGGCGCCGTCGCGCTGGGAACCCTGGCCGTGCACGCCGCGGCGCGCGCGGAAGTGCGAGCTGCGACGGAAGTGCTCGAGGTCGCGCAGTGAGTCATCACAGACCAGCACGACGTCACCGCCGCGTCCGCCGTCACCGCCGTCAGGACCGCCCTTGGGGACGTGTGCCTCACGCCGGAAGCTGAGACAGCCATCACCCCCGCCGCCGGCGGCTACGAAGATCCGGGCCTTGTCCTTCATCGGCGTTTTCCCGGGCGGGAACGCCCGGGAAACAGTCAGGCTACGTCTTGGGGCGCGATCGAGATCACGCGCCCGCGACGGCCGCGGTTGAACTGGACGACGCCGGCGCTCTTGGCGTAGATCGTGTCGTCCTTGCCGATACCGGTGCCCTCACCGGGCTTGTAGACGGTGCCGCGCTGGCGCACGATGATCTCGCCGCCGGTCACGGTCTGGCCGGCAAAGACCTTCACGCCCAGGAACTGGGGGTTGGAGTCGCGACCGTTCTTGGAGGAGCCGAGGCCCTTCTTATGCGCCATGCGTAATCCCCTTGATTTGGATACGGGTCAGCTCCTGGCGGTGGCCGTTGCGGCGCTTGAAACCGCGCTTGGGCTTGTACTTGACGACGCGCAGCTTGGGACCGCGCTCATGGGCCAGGACCGTCGCCGCGACGTTGACAGCGGAGGCGCTCTCGCCGTCCACGAGCGTGTCGCCGTCTACATACAGCAGAGGCTGGAGGTTGACGTCCTCCCCCTCTGGCGTGGACAGGCGCTCAACCAGCAGGGTCTGGCCCTCTTGGACGCGGTACTGCTTACCGCCCGTTTTGACGATTGCGTAAGACATGTTCACTCAGACGAAGTTTCCTTGGAGGTGCCGGCCGTCGCCTTGGGCTGAGACCGCGCGCGACCGCGCCGTCCGCGACGGCGTGCGGAGGATTTTACTTCATCCGCGGGGGTTTCCTCCTCGACAACCGGTGCGGGGTCCTCGACAACGCCGTTCTGGGACTCATCCTCGACCACCGGGTCATCGAGCAGGACCGCCACCGCCGCGGTGCGTCCGACCTCGTCGATCCGAACCAGGCGCTTGGATCCGACGGAGTCCTCACCGCCCTTGACCTCGATGATGTAGCCGTCGACCTTGGCGACCGCGTCACCCGCGTTGTACATGTGCGGCTCGACGATCTGGACGTAGACCTCATCACCCTCCTCGAAGGGCAGCGCGCGCTCGAGCACCTGCTCGCGGTCGGCCTCCATGACCACCGCGAAGTGATCCAGGGGCAGGCCCTCCGAGCCCTCGAAGTGGAACCACTTGCCGGTCTCGGCCTCAAGCTGGGACAGCGCTCGTGCGCCGTTGCTGGTGAACTCGGCGGACACGCGCGGGTTCATCTGCAACAACAGCGCCTCAGCCTTGGACTTGGCGGCGACGTCGCGCATCTTGCGCTCGAAGTCGATCGCGATCGTCTCCTCGGAGCGGATCACGCCCTCGCCGTCACACACAGGGCAGGGCCGGGTCATGATCTCGCGCACGCCCTCTGTGACGTTCTGGCGGGTCATCTCGACCAGGCCGAGCGGGCTGATCTCGACCACGAAGGTCTTCGTCCGGTCCTCATCCAGGGACTTGCGCAGCGTCTTCAGGACGGTGTCGCGGTTTCGGGCGCGCGCCATGTCGATGAAGTCGATGACGATGATCCCGCCGATGTCGCGCAGGCGCAGCTGGCGCACGGCCTCCTCGGCGGCCTCGAGGTTGGTCTTGGTGATCGTGTCCTCCAGCCGGGCGCCCTTGCCCGAGCCGGTGAACGAGCCGGAGTTCACGTCGATCACCGTCAGCGCCTCTGTGTAGTCGATGATCAGATAGCCGCCGGAGGGCAGGTCGATGCGCTTGTTAAGCGTCGACTTCAGCGCCGTCTCTACCCCGTAGGCCTCGAACATCGAACGCTTCTCATTCCACAGCTCGACGTTGTCAACCAGGTCCGGCGCGGTCCGCGCGAAGAAGCTGACCAGCCGGTGGTGGGCCTGCTCGTCATCTACGACCGCGCGCTCGAACTCCATCGAGTAGATGTCGCGCACGACGCGCACAGACAGATCGGCCTCCTGGAAGACCAGCGCGGGCGCCGGGGTCTTCTCGACGCGCTTGTGGAGCACCTCGTTCAGCTTGAACAGGTACTGCATCTCCCGCTCCAGGTCCTCACGGGTGGCGCCGTGGGCGGCGGTGCGGATGATCGCGCCGCCGTCACGCAGGTCAAGTCCCTTGGCCTGCTTGCGCAGGCGGTCGCGCTCCTTGTCCTCGAGCCGGCGCGAGACGCCGACGCCCTCGCCGTACGGTGTGTAGACCATGTAACGGCCGGCGATCGTGAGATCCATCGACAGACGCGCGCCCTTGGTCTTCAGCGGGTCCTTGACGACCTGGACCACGACCTCCTGACCGGGCTTGAGCAGCTCCGTGATGGACTTGGCGTCCTTGCCCGCGCCGCGTCCGCGGCGGGCGACCTC
>JAFMRN010000256.1 GCA_017354065.1 Solirubrobacterales bacterium | reverse complement strand
CGACGCGTCCGGCCCCCACGCCCGCTCCGGCGCCGGCGCCCAAGCCGGCACCCACGTCAAGCTCGACCCCGGCACCCGCCGCGGCCTCTCACCCCAGCACCAGCTCCACCGGATCGAGCAGCCCGGCTCCCACAAACTCAGGCTCGACCTCAGCAGGCTCGGGCTCCAGCTCGGGCTCGATGGGCTCCGCGCCCGCGCCCCAGCAGGGCATCGGCACCATCGGGAACTGAGCTGGGCGCCCCTGGTGGCGGCCCATTAGGCCGCCACCAGAGCACACCTCTCCTTACCCCGGGAGGCTCTGGTCAGCCGGCGGTCGGAGGTTGCTGCTGAGACTGCTCGGACTCGGAGCCATGCGGTCCTTCGAGCTGCTCCGGGGGTGATTGGCCCCCACCACCGAGTTCTGCCTTCAGCTTGTCGAGCTCGCTGTCAACCTCTGAGCTGCTTGACAGCTGGCGCAGTTGCCTGTCTATGTCGTCCTCGCCAGTGCCCAGCTCAGCGACGTTCTCAAACGCCCCCGCGGTCTCAAGCTCCTGCACGGCGTTGGCGCGCGCCTTCATGTTCTCGGTCTTATCGAGCGCGCGCTGCATCGCCTGACCGACGTCAGCCATCTGATCGCCGACACCGGTCGCCGCCTCTGAGATCCGGACCTGTGCCTCCGCCGCGGAGTACTGAGCCTTGATGACCTCCTTCTTGGAGCGGAACTGCTCAATCTGGGTGCGCAGCTTCTGCTCGGCCGCGGTCATCTGGTCCTGCTGGGATTGCAGGTCGGCAATCTGCTGATCGATGCTCTGGAGCTCGTTCTGGATCCCCGACTTGCGCTCAAGCGCGGTCCGGGCAAGGTCCTCACGGCCGGCCGCCATCGCCTGGCGTGCCTGGGTGTCCAGCTTCACGACCTGCTGCTGGATCTTTTCCTCCTGGAGCTGCAGGCGCTTCTTGGCGGTCACCACGTCGGCGATGCCCTTCTTGACGTTCTGCAGCTGCTCGAGCTGTTTCTGGTAGCCGTACTCGAGCGTCTCGCCGGGATCTTCGGCGCGATCGAGCAGCTTCGAGATCTTCGACTTGATAAGCGTTGACGTGCGTCCGGCCAGGCCGGGCATCGCATCCTCCTTGGCGGGGTCTCTTGAGAGGCTCTGAGGTAGCGTACCGCCCGCATGAACCCTAGGCACCCGGCTCAGTCCGAAACGATCCTCGCGCACTGGATGGGAATCCAGGACGCCAACAGCGCCCTCAACATCCACGGCGGCGTAATCATGAAGCTCTGCGACGAGGCCGCGGGCCTGGCGGCGATCCGCCACTGCTCCAACCGGATCGTCACCGTCGGCGTCGATCGCCTGACGTTCCTGGACCCCGTCGCGGTCGGTGAGCTGGTCTCGCTGAAGGCGAAGGTCAACGCCGCCTGGCACAGCTCGATGGAGGTCGGCGTGCGCGTTGAGGCCGAGAAACCCAGCTCCAACGAGGTCCGTCACACAACCAGCGCCTACCTGACGATGGTCTCCGTCGATGAGCACGGCCGCCCCGCCCCGGTGCCGCCGCTGGTGCCCGAGACCGAGCTTGAGCTCCGGCGCCAGGCCGAGGCCGAGATGCGCCGCGCGAACCGGCTGGCCGAGCGTGCCGAGATCGAGCGCGTCCGCAACGGAGAGTGACCACAAAAGCCGGGCTCAAAGCCCGGCGAAGAATTGCCCGTCTATGCGCCGCAGCCTGCCCAGCGCCGGGTCCGAGCGCAGCCGCTCCTGGAACTCGGGCTCACGCCAGGGGTCCCACTGGGCGCTGATCAGCCGCCCGCTGATCCCCGCGGCGGCGTCTGAGAGCAGGAACGCGCACAGCTCGGCGGCGAGCGCCGGGGACACGCCGCCGCGCTCAACGTCGCGCGCCGTCCGCGCGTAGTAGTCGGCACCGGCCTGATCGGGCCCGGCGGCCAGCGTGCCCTGGTGCATGCGCGTGGCCACGAACCCAGGGGCGACCGCGTTGATCTCCACGGTGGTGGTCGCGGCCACGTTTTCGACCAGGCGGACCACGCCGACCTTCGACAGGGCGTAGGCGTCATAGCGTGCCAGCGGCCCGGTCGCGCCCCCGCCGGAGAAGGCGACAAAGCGGCCAGAACCCTGCTCCAGACGCGCCAGCGTGTGGCGCAAGGCGAGCACCGTACCGGTCAGGTTGACCGCCAGGGCCTGACTGAACTCGGCGGGGTCGATCTGGTCGATCCGGCCGATCGGACCGAGCACACCGGCGGCGCTGACGACCCCGTGCAGAGGCCCGGCCAGTCCTGACATCAGCCGCTCCCAGCCGTCGGGCTCGGCTACATCAAGGGCGTGAGCCTGATGGCCCTTGCCGGGCAGCTCCGCGAGCGTCTGCTCGAGCGCTTCGGCGCCGCGGGCGACGAGCGTCAGCCGCGCGCCCTGCGCCGCGAGCTCAAGGGCCACCGCGCGCCCGATGCCCTGTGAGCCGCCGGTCACCAGCACGTTGCGATCGATCATCGGTTGTCGATCCTAGATGGCGCGAGCCGCGCGCAGCTCTGGCAAGCTTGGGGGATGCAACGGACTGTTTTTGTGGTTTTTTCCTTTTTCTGCCTGCTCCTGGTTGGCACGCCGGCCGCCGGAGCACACGCGCGATACAACAACTGCAACGCCGCCAACGCGGTGTTCAAAGGTCGCACCCCCTACGTCGGCATCAGCGACGCGGTCGTCGGAACTGAGAGCGCGGCGAACATGAACTGCACGCTCGGGCGGATCGCGGCAGCACATCTGGGGCTGTTCCGCGGCGCGCTCGACTGGCAGCTGGTCGAGTACCCCCGGAGCGGGACCTACAACTGGGGTTATTACGACACCGCCATCGCGTTGATGGCCAAGCACAGGATCCGCTTCCTGCCGGGCTTTCTCGGCACGCCGAGCTGGGATGCGGCCGGCAACTCCAAGACGGGCTTCAACCCGCCCAAGGCCTCCGCGCTTCCCGCCTTCGCGAACTTCGTCACAGCCGCGGTGAAGCGTTATGGCCCACACGGGAGCTTCTGGACCTCACACCCCAACCTGCCCTACCTGCCGGTCACCTCCTGGCAGGTCTGGAACGAGCCGAACCTGCCGATCTTCTGGGCGCCGAAACCGAACCCCAAGGCCTACGTGCAGCTGCTGAAGACCGCGGATCAGGCGGTCAAGCGCGCTGACCGGAAGGCCACCGTCGTCTCCGCGGGCACGCCGTTCCTCAGCACCGGGGGTGCTCAGACGTGGCTCGGGCCGCTACTGGCTGACGGCGGCGCGCGTTACATGGACGCGCTGGCGCTGCATTACTACGGCGGCTCGATGAACACGCTCAAGGCGATCCTCAGCCGTGCCCGTCATGACCTGAACGCCCATGGCGGCCGGCATAAATCCCTGTGGATTACCGAGACCGGGTACGCCGGCGGTCCCCCGAACGTGGACCGGCCGAGCCAGGCCGGACAGCGCAACAGCGCCAACGCCCTGTTCTCGATGGTCTCGAAGAACCGCAAGGCGCTCAACATCGCCCACGTGCTCTGGTACGGCTGGGTCGACCATGTTCAAGCCCAGCCTGCCAACTGGTGGGGAAACAACCTGGGGTTGACCATGAGCTGGGGCGCACCCAAGCTGGCACTCAGCACGGTGTCCAGCTGGGCGGCGCGACTCGACCGTTGAGCCGCGGCGGTGCGCCCGTCAGTTCTTGCTGCGCCGGCGGTTGGCGGCCGCCGCGAGCAT
>JAFMRN010000255.1 GCA_017354065.1 Solirubrobacterales bacterium | reverse complement strand
GTCTGATCCTGGGTGCCACAGACCTTCGGGGGATCGAGAAAGGTGGTGAGCCGCTGGGACTGGTAGGGCTTCAGCAGATGGACCCCGACCGCGGGCCCGGCGCCGAGGGTGACCCCGATCCCCAGGATCGCGATCACCGCCAGGGCCAGCAACTGCTTCCAGCTGGTCCCGCCGAAGTACAGCATCGCCGCGCAGATCGTCATGTAGACCAGGCCGGTGCCGAGGTCCGGCTGGCCGATCACGATCACCGCCGGAACTATCGCCGCGATCAGGATGCGCCCGGTCAGCCGTAAGGACGACTCCTTGCGTGAGCGGTCGACCACGAAGGCGGCCAGCGCCAGAATCAGCAGCAGCTTGCCGAACTCCGAGGGCTGGATGTTGAAGAACGGCAGCGGGATCCAGCGGCTCGCGCCGAGCGTCGAGGGCATCGCGTAGACGACGATGTTGGAGACGATCAGCAGCCCGTAGAAGAAATACCGGTACTCACGCCAGCGCGTGTAGTCGATCCGGCTGACCAGCACGCAGGCGACCAGGCCGATGGCCCCGTAGGCCGCCTGGTTGACGACCTCCCCGGGCTTGGCCCCCTTCATCGTCAACAGCGAGCAGCCGAGCAGCCCGATCGCCGCCAGCATCAGCAGCGGATCGAAGATCAGCGGGCGGCGCTGCTGCTGCTTCTTCGCGTCCTGCTCAGTGAGTTGAAGCGGGGTTACGGCCATCAGCGTGAGTTGTTGGAGCCGGGTGTGTAGGGGCCGGGCTTGCCATAGAACCACTGGGACAGGATCTGCTTGGCGACCGGCGCCGCGGCCGTATCACCGAACCCACCGTGGGAGACCCAGACGACCACGACGATCGGCTTCTTGGTCGCGCTGGAGGGCACGAAGCAGGCATACCAGGCGTCGTCGGTCTCCACACCCTTGGAGATGTACTGGGCGGTACCGGTCTTACCGTAAACGGGCATCTTAAAGCCGCCCATCACGTCGCCAGAGGTACCGCCGTTCTGGGTCGCCGCGCGCAGGCCGGACTGGATCGCGCCGATCGTCGCCGGCGAGATTCCGAGCTTGCGCTCGGGCGGCGGCTGGATCTGCTGCAGCGCGCTGCCGCTGGGCGAGTCGATCGACTCGCCGACGTGCGGCGTGGGCACCTTGCCGCCGTTGGCGATCGCCGAATAGACCTGGGCCAGCTGGACCGGGCTGGCCTGCACGTCGCCCTGGCCGACGGCCATGTTGACGTTGTCACCCTCGGACCAGCCCCTGAAGGGGTAGGCGGCGATCCCGCAGCCGCCCTTGGGGTGCGTGTTGGAGCGGTGATAGCCGGGCAGCGGCTTGGCCGACATGCTCCCGGCGCTGTTGGTGTAGGCGTAGGCCCCGGTGGCGGAATCGCACTCCTGCTCCTCCTTGATGCGGGAGTTGCGCCAGTTCGGGTCAGGGCGGTTGCCCTTCGCCGCGAAGGGCAGGTCGACGCCCGGGGTCTCACCGATCCCGAACTTCTTGGCCCACTGCTGCAGCGGGCCGCCGGAGGGATGGCGCTGGGGGTTCCAGTTCAGCTTCAGGCCGAGGTTGTAGAAGAACACGTCGTCTGAGACCTGGAGCGCCTTCTGCAGGTTGACCACGCCGAAGGCCTCGCCGCCGGAGTTGTGCTCACACGGCCCGCTGGAGCCGGAGGGACAGAACTTGCCGGTGTCGTCGTAGGTTTGGGAGGTAGACCAGGTGTGGGACTGCAGCGCCGCGGTGGCGGTGATCACCTTGAAGGTCGAGCCCGTCGGGCCCGCCGACTGGGTCGCGCGGTTCAACAGCGGTGAGCCGCTGGCGGCCCCGAACTTCTTGGCATAGGCCTGCTCACTCATCGGCTTGGAGAACACCCCGGGGTTGAAGCTCGGGTACGAGCCCATCCCGTAGACAGAGCCGGTGTCCGGATTCATCGCGACAAACGCGCCGCCGTTGGAGCCCGGTGAGCTCTTGACCGAGGTGGCCAGGGACTTCTCCCCCGCCGCCTGCAGGCCCGGGTCCAAGGACGTCTTCAGGTCATAGCCGGTGACCGGCTGCTTCTCGGCCCCATACCCGCGCAGCTGGCCGAAGGAGTTGACGCGCACCCGCGTGCTCCCGTCCTTGCCCTGGAGGTACTGGTTGTACTCGTACTCGAGCCCCGTCTGGCCGACCTGGTCGGTGAACGGGATCCCCTTGAACTTCGGGTTCTTCAAGCTGGAGGCGTTGATCGGACCGACGGTGCCGAGCACCTGGGCGGCCATGTCGCCGCGCGGGTACTTGCGGATCGCGCTCTGGGTCACGGTCACGCCCGGGAACGCAGGCGCGCGCTCAGAGATGTACTCCTGGGCGGGGATCGGGACGTTGACCGCCAGCGTCACGTTCGAGTAGGCGACCTGGGAGGCCTGGCGTGCGACGAGACAGGGGATCTCCGCCAGGTTCGCGTTGACGTGCTGAACCTTGTGACCGGTCACCAGCGTGAACTTGCACGGCGCCGGCGTGGTCTTCAGCCCGAGGACCGGGGCCAGCCGGTTATACAGCGCCTGGTTGGCGGCCGGCGGGTTGACCAGATCCTGCTTGGTCGGGGCGGAGGGCATCGGCACCGGCAGGCGCGGCGGAGAAATGAGGATCGCCGGCACCTTCTCCGAGTCCACCAGGACGCTGTTGTTGGCGGCCAGGATCCGCCCGCGCGGCGCCGAGACGGGCGCGGAGCGGACCTCATTGGTCTTGGCCTGGGCCACGTAGTTGGTGCCGCCCAGGACCTGGAGGAACCACAGGCGCAGGAAGATGATCGCGAACATCACCAGCGCGCAGGAACCGACGACCGCCACCCGCAGCGCCAGCTGGGGCGTCATCGGGGGCAGCCGGTCCTCCCCGCCGATCACCTGGCGACCCTGGTCCTCGTTCGCGCGCGGGCACGACGCAGCCGCTGGGAGGGCTGTGTCAGAGGACTGATCGCACCGCCGGTGTGCCCGCGGCGGGGCCGGCGCGGATCATGCGGCGCGGCGCCGCGCAGAATCCGCTGGACCACGTGGTGGACGGGCAGCGCGATCAGGGTGTTGATCAGCACGGTCATGAAGATCTGCTGGAACAAAAGGCCGCTTACCGGCGCGTCGACGCCCAGCGCGAACTGAATCACCGCCATGCCAAGGCCTGCGCTCAGCGTAGCTGCGGCACCGATCCCCATGGGTATCAGGCCGTTTGAAGTGTCTGTTAGCTCGCGCAGACGCCCGCACCAGTACCCGATCGGCACGTACAGCAGCGACGTGATCCCCAACGTCTGGACCAGCACCAGATCGACCAGCAGGCCGATCGCAAAGCCCGAGACGAGCCCGGTCGAGGGACCGCAGACCAGGCCGATCGACATCACCAGCAGCGGCGTCAGGTCGGCCGATACGCCGAACACCGAGATCTGGGAGACGACCGCCGACTGGAGCAGCACCGCTACCAGCGACAGCAGCCCGATCCGGACGGGCAGACGCCAGGGGTGATCGGGGTCGTAGCTCACGAAGTCACCCTGGTGAGGATCTGAACGTTGGTCAGCCCGCGCAGGTTGACGAACGGGCTGACCTTGACCTGGCCGCTGTTGACCTGGGTGTTGTAGTTGAAGTCGCTGACCCGGCCGACCGGGATCCCCGGCGGATACAGGCTGCGCACCTGGGGGTTGTTGGGCTCTGAGAACCCGTTTGTGACGACCAGATCGCCGTTCTGGATCTGATCGTTGGCCCGCAG
>JAFMRN010000076.1 GCA_017354065.1 Solirubrobacterales bacterium | reverse complement strand
GATGCCGCGCGGCCGTTTCCGGTGTCAGCACGGTGCCGGACTGAAGCTCCAGCAGGCGTTTTTGGGCGTAATGCATGTCAGACAGTGCTTGCCGCACCGCACTTACAGCGTCTCGCAAACTGCTCATGCGATCCGCTCCCGCGCCGCCTCAACAAGACCCTCGGCGACGAGCTTGCCAGGCCCGTAGTCATTGAACTCCGGGTGCCACTGCAGGCCCACGGCGAAGCGCTTGTCCCGGCGCTCGATCGTCTCGATCACGCCGTCCGGCGATGTCGCGCCGACCCGCAGGTTGCGTCCCAGGCGGTGGACGGCCTGGTGATGGGAGCTGGCGACCTCGGCACGGCGGCCCAGCAGCGACCGGACCGTGCCCTCGCGCGCGGTGTCGATCACGTGGTCTGACTTGTGCTCGACCCGCGTCAGCCCCTCGTTCACCACGTCCTGATAGAGGTCCCCGCCGGAGGCGACGTTCAACAGCTGCGCGCCACGGCAGATCCCAAGGAGCGGCAGATCCAGTGACAGCGCACCGCACAACGCCGCGAGATCCAGCCGGTCGCGCTCCAGGTTCGGCTCACCCTGGGGCCAGCGCACGGGCTGGCCATACAGCGCGGGGTGCATGTCCACATAGCCGCCGCCGTGAACTACCCCGTCAGCCAGTGCAAGATCACGCTCCCGCACGGTCTTGACTCGCCGCACGCGCGCCCCCGCCGTCTGCAGCAAGTCGACATACGGTTCGGGCGGGTCCTCGGACTCGATCAGCAGGATCAGCGGGTCGCGGTCCCCCTGGGTCAGGCGATAGGCCCGCATGAATTGGGTTCGCGCGCGGCTGATCCGCTTGCGCGCGGCAGCTTCTGAGATGTCCAGCAACTGGGCGATCTCCAGATGGCTGAAGCCGGCGTCAAAGCGCAGCATCAACACGAAGCGCTCGTGCGGCGGCAGCGTTGACAGCGCCTCACGCGCCGCGTCCGCGTCCTGATCCTCAAACGCCGCCACGTCATCCTCCAGCGGGGCGGAAGGGCGCCGCCGCCGGCGGCGCAGCTCATCGAGCGCCAGGCGTTTCGCGGTCTGGCCGAGCCAGGCGCGCTGCTGTGCGTCGCTGAGGCCCGCGGGCAGGCGCTCCCACGCGCGCAGCATCGTCTCCTGCACCAGCTCCTCAGCGCTGTGCCGGTCGCCGCTCAGCGCCGCGGTCAGCCGCGCGACCAGTGCGCCGCGCTCAGTCTCGATCAGCGTCTCTAGGTCCATACCAATAAAACGCTGACTCACCTTCAGTTGTGACATGGCTACCCTCCGACCGCGTCCCCGCCGCATTTTGGTCCAAGGAGGTAACGAATGCGCCTGCCCAAGAGGTTTCTTGCAGTTCCCACAGCTCTGCTCGCGTTTTTCGCCGCGGCGCAGGCGGGAGCGCATGCCCAGAAGCCCGTGGCGGTCGCCGCCTACGGCGACTCCTGGACGAAGGTCAGCGTCGGCGGGCAGGACTGGGAGGCCTATCTCCAGAGCCTGCTGCCCAAGGGCTCGAGCGTCGCTGACCGCGGCGTCTACAGCGAGGACTCGGGCAACATCGGCTTCCGCGAGGGCGGCATCAAGCTGGCGCTCAGCTCCCCGGTTACGCTGCACGCCGGTTCCTCCGCGCCGGTCAAGATCGCCGTCAAGGCGCCCATCACCTTCAACGAGTACCAGGACGCGATGCCGGCCTCGCTCGGGAACGTGTATGGGTCGGTGCAGTTCGGGACCTGGTCCGGTGGGCAGTTCAGCCCCGTCTCCGGCGGTCATCCCGCCGGGCGCGTACTGACGGCGGCGTTCACCCCGGCGCATGCCCCGTCCAAGAACACGTCCATGGGCGCGGGCACCCAGCTTGGGTCCCCAACCGCGCGTCCGGACGCGCACAAGGTCCAGATCCTCTGGCAGGGCGGAAACGACGAGGACTTGCCCGACAACTCCAAGCTGGCGGTCAAGGGCACGCTCGAGGCCACGCGCGCCGAGGTCCAGCACCTGAGTGCCGTCCACAACCACAGGTTCCTGGTGCTCTCAGTGCTGGTCAACGAGTACGAGGTGCCGGCGCTGAAGGGCAGGACCCCGATGCACCTGCAGTGGATCCATGAGATCAACGCCGGACTGAAGCAGGCGTACCCGAACAACTACGTGGACCTGACGGACTTCCTCGCCAAACACGCGCGCGGCATCGCGCGCGAGACGGGCATCAAGCTCTACCCCCAGGACCTGAAGGCGGCCGCTATGGGCGTGGTCCCTGACGCCTTCACGGTCGGTGACGGCGTGCACCTCAACGCCCAGGTCAGGCGCCTGGTCCAGGCGCCGATGCTGGCTAGCAAACTGCGGGCTCTGGGTTGGGCCTGATCTCCGTTTTCCCGCTATCTGCGGTCTTCTCTTCGCGTCGCTGACACCGTAGTCCCGGTCTCTCTACGCTGATGTCCATGCTTCCCAGATCGCGGGCTGCGCAAGCCGTTCTCGCGGCCGCGCTTGGGCTGATTTTTGCTGGCTGTGGCGGCTCTTCACACACCCACTCCGTGACGGTCGGGGGGAAGGTCGTGCCGACCGGTTCGACCACGCCCCAGGTAATCAACGTGAACCTGCAGTCTGGACGGTCCGTCACTCCCGCTCAGGCGCCGGCTCGGGCACGGACCACGACCTCATCCAGCGCCACGACGGTCAAGTTCCCGCCGATCTCCGCTCCGACCGCTGCCGAGCGCGCCCGCGGCGCCCGCGCGGTCGCCCGGATCGACCAGCACCTGCACGGGATCAGCACGTGGATGCCCTACTGGAACACGGACTCGACGCTCAACCGGCTCACAAGCAACGCCAAGACGATCTCCGAGGTGCACCCGTTCTGGTGGCAGATCGACGGCGCCTCCCAGGTCACGAACCAGGCCGGCAGCGCCGGTAACTCCTACGCGGCGGCGCTGGCCGCACGCGGCATGCAGGTGGTCCCGACCGTGACCGAGACCGCCGGCCAGGATCACATGGCCGACATCCTGTCCAACCGCGCTGAGCAGAACCGGCTGATCAGCGCGCTGGTCTGGATCGCCAACCAGCCCCACTCCGAGGGGATCGACCTGGACTTTGAGAGCATCGACCAGGGCGACGGGGACCTCCAGGCCGCCAAGGCCGTCACCCAGCGCTTCCCCCAGATGTTCGGCCGGCTGTGCGGGCTGCTGCACGCCGAGGGCAAGGTTTGTGAGGTGACTGTGATGCCGCGCGTGAGTGACGACGCCGTGAAGGCCGACGGCCTGTCATACGCCGTTTATGACTACGCGGCGCTGGCCGCGCACGCCGACCGCGTCCAGGTGCTGGCCTATGACTACCACTACAAGGGCGGGCCCGCGGGGCCGGTCGCGCCGATCTCCTGGGACCGCAACGTGATCGCGTTCGCGACCAGCCAGATGCCCGCGTCCAAGCTGGTGCTCGGCGTGCCCGCCTACGGCTATGACTGGGTCTCCGGCGGCGGCGAGGCGAAGTCGATCACCGCCGCTGACGCCGAGGCACTGGCCCATCAGAAGGGGATGTCGATCGAGTGGGACGGCACCAACCAGGAGTCGACTTTCACCTACAACAGCGCCAGCGGGTCCCACCGCGTCTGGTTCGAGGACACGCAGGGCACCTACAACCGCGCCGAGCTGGCTGCCGGCAGCGGCCTGTCCGGGACCGCGGTCTGGACCGCCGGTGACGCCCAGCCGGCGCTCTGGCCGCTGTTGAATCAAGTCCACTGAGGGCCGGCCGGGGGTCTCATAGACCCCCGGTCCGGAAGGGCCGCTCGCTAGGGTCGCTCTTTACGTGAATCCGATCTCCATCACCAGGCACGCGCTGCTCGAGCTGTGGCGCCCCGGCGAGTCCGAGTTGCGCGGACGCTCGCTCGTGTGGCTCTCGCGCGTCGTGATCTTCGTCGTGCTGGTCGCCGTGAACCTGGTCGGTCTGGGCGTCGTACTGCTCGTGGCCGGGCTGGTCGTGCCCGAGCCGCACGTGTTCACGAGCGGCCACGTGCGCCTGGTCAACCTGCTGTACACAGCCGGCTATACGGCCTGCGCGTTCCCGCTGGGGTCGTTCCTTGGTTTCCGTGCTGTGCGCCCGTTACATGGCTGGAGCCCGGGGGAATCGGCTCCGACCGAGGCCCAGGCACGGGCGGTGCTGCTGGCGCCCGCGCGCCTGTTCGGCGTGCAGCTGCTGCTGTGGTTGCTGGCGGCGCCGCTGTTCGGCGTCGTCGACTTCACCTACTCGCCCCACCTGGGGCTGCGGATCGGCACGATCATCGTCTTCACCGGCGTGGTCACGGCGTCCTGTGCCTATCTGGCGGCCGAGCGCCTGCTGCGCAGCCTGGCCGCCCACGCCCTGTCTGACGGCGCCCCCTCACTGCTGATCGTGCCCGGCGTCACGACGCGCACACTGCTGGCCTGGATGCTGGGAACCGCGGTGCCGATGCTGGGGCTTGCGGTCGTCGGAATCCTCGCGCTGGCCGACGACGCGACCCTGACGGTGCAGAACCTCGGCGCGACGATCGTGACCCTGTGCGGGATCGGGACGGTCGTCGGGTTCATCGCGGTGCTGTTGGCGGCCCGGACCATCGCCGAGCCGATCGGTTCGGTGCGCCGTGCGCTGGCCGGCGTTGAGCGGGGCGAGTTTGACGGCCGCGTGCCGGTCTATGACGGGTCCCAGATCGGCCAGCTGCAGCTCGGCTTCAACCAGATGGCGGCCGGCCTGGCCGAGCGCGAGCGGATCCGCCAGGCCTTTGGTACCTACGTCGACCCGGACGTGGTCGCGCGCGTGATTGATGAGGGGACCGACCTGGCCGGTGAGCAGGTCGACGTGACGTGCATGTTCATTGACGTGCGCAGCTTCACGCAGTTCGCTGAACAGCACGAGCCGCCCGAGGTAGTCGCCGCGATCAACCGCATGTTTGACCGCGTGGTGCCGATCATCCAGGCCTACGGCGGCCGCGTGGACAAGTTTGTCGGTGACGGCCTACTGGCCGTGTTCGGGGCGCCGCGGCGCCTGGCCAACCACGCTGACAGTGCCCTGTCGGCGGGCCGGGACATCGCGGCCCTGTGGGCCGCTGTGGACACCAGCGAGCTGAGCATCGGCATCGGCCTCAACTCCGGCCCGGTGGTCGCCGGTAACGTCGGCGGCGGCGGCCGCTTTGAGTTCAGCGTGATCGGCGACCCCGTCAACGTCGCCAGCCGCGTTGAGGCCGCGACCCGCCAGACCGGTGATGTCCTGCTGATCTCCGAGCAGACCCGGGACCGTCTCTCCAGCGTTCCCGCCGGGCTCGTCGAGCGCCACGGCGTGACCCTGAAGGGCAAGACCGATGTGGTCCGCGTCTACGGGTTTGACGCCTGAAGCGCGCTGAGCAGGCGATCGAAGGTCGCGCCGCCTTCGGCCTCAGAGAAGATCAGGCCTTCAATGCTGGCCCCGTTGGCGCCGGCGGCCGCGGCGGCGACGGTGTCCGGGTCACCGAGCGCGTCAACCCATAGTGTCCTCAGCTCTCTGAGCTGGCCTGCCAGCTGCGCGCGCAGCTGGTCATCACGGGCCGCGGCGCAGACGAACTCCAGGAACAGCAGCGCCGCGTCACGGTCGAATGGGAACACCTGCGAGGGCGGCAGGCTCGGGCTGTTCTGGAACTGCGCGATGCGGGCCGCGTACTGGTGCTCGAGCAGCGCGCGCATCAGCCCCTCCTTGGAGCCGAAGTGGTCGTAAAGCGCGCCCTTGGTACAGCCGGCGCGCGCACTGATCTGCTCTACCGACGCGCCCTGGTAGCCGCGTTCCACTATCACGGCGGCTGCTGCCTCGAGCAGGCTTGCGCGCGTGTCCGCGCGCCGTTGTGCTTGAGTTCTCCGCATGACTTAGATACCGTACCGAATATATCTACCCCGACCCTCTGGCACATCACGATCTCCCCCTACAGCGAGAAGGTCCGCTGGGCGCTCGCTTACAAGGGGGTCTCCTATCAGCGCCGGGCACCGGTTCCCGGCGCGCACATGGCGGTCGCGCTGTGGCTGACACGTGGGCGCTCCTACACCTTCCCGATCCTGCAGTGGGACGGTCGCTGTTACCAGGACTCCACGGCGATCATCGCGGCCCTTGAGGACGGGCATCAAAGCCCGTCCCTGTACCCCGACGATCCGGGCGAACGGGCGCGCGCACTGGAGTTGGAGGACTTCTTTGATGAGCAAGTCGGGCCCTACGTGCGGCGCTTTGTCTTCCACGAGTTGATTCGCGATCCCCAGCAGTTCGAGACCGTCATGTCCAAGGCCGCTCCGGGGCTCGGGATGGGGCCCACCGGCGTCCGTGCCGCCCGGGGGATGCTCGGCTTGCGCTATGACGCGCACCGCGAGGCGGCCGCAGCGGACGCCCGGACGAGGGTGCTGGCCGGCTTGGACAAGCTCGAGTCCGAACTGGGTGACGCTGACTACCTGGCCGGCGGGCGCTTCAGCGTCGCCGACCTGACCGCCGCCGCGCTGTTCTACCCGCTGGTGCTCCCGCCCGAGGCGACCGTGGTTCTGGATGGCATGCCCGAACCGGTCGAGCGTCTGCGTGCCGAGCTACGCGAGCGCCGCGGCTACCGCTGGGTCGAGCAGATGTTCCGCTGGCACCGGCGCCCTATTGCGGCAGCAGCTGGATGATCGGGATCTCGCGGCCCGCTCGCGCCCGGTACTGGGCGAAGGGCGGGAACACGTTGTCCGCGAGCTGCCACAGGCGCTCCTTGTCCTCGGTGATGATGTGCGCTGTGTAGGGCTGGCCGGCAAAGCGCGCGGCCGGGTTCTTTGCGAGGTTGAAGTACCAGCCGGGATGCGTGCTGGCGCCGGCCTTGGAGGCGACGATCGTAATCGCCTCGCCGTCATGGAAGTACAGGACTGCTGTCCTGCGCGGCTGCCCGGTACGGGCCCCGCGGGTCTCGAGCACTGCGGAGGCCAGCGGTCCGCTGAAGCCTTTGAGCCCGTGGCTCAGGAGCCAGGGGTCGAGCTTCCAGGCGAGCTTTTCTGAGAGCCAGAGTCCTGCTTTGGTGGCGGATAGGGAGCAGTAGGCCCGGTAAAGCCGGCCGTGCTGTGCGTAGGGGTCGACGTAGCGGATCGAGTTCATGGTTTCGTTATCGATTTAGCACCTGGGCGGGCTTACTGTCGCTCGGGCTATGCCCGAACTCCCGCAGCCCTGGCGTTCCCCGCTGCGGGGTCCGCGACTGACGAGCATCCTCGGTTCGATGCTGCTCGTGTTAGTCGGGGTCGTGGCGGTGACTGGGTTCCTCTCACACGCCGCCTACAACCCGTACCTGGGCCACAACGCGGTGATCCCGCGCGGCCAGGACTTCAAGCCCTTCACCTTCACGTGGCCGGCCTCCCCGAGCTGGCTCTACGCGCTGAATCAGGGGCTGCACGTCACCGTCGGGATCGTGGCGGTGCCGCTGCTGCTCGCCAAGCTCTGGTCGGTCATCCCGCGGCTGTTCGAGTTTCCGCCCGTCCGCTCCGTCGCTCACCTGTTTGAGCGGGTCACAGCGCTGGCGCTTGTCGGCGGCGCGATCTTCCAGTTCGGGACCGGGATCTTTGACGTGCAGCTGTACTACCCGTGGCACTTCAACTTCGTTGAGGCTCACTATTACGGGGCCTGGGTGTTCTGCTCAGCGTTGGTGCTGCACGTTGGGACCAAGTTCCCGGTGATGGTCAAGGCCTTCCGGACGCGGCGGGAGCTGCTGGAGGGGCCTGGCGGGCTGGTGGCGCCCGATCCGGCGCCGCCCACGATCTCGCGGCGTGGTTTCCTTGGCGGCGTAGGCGCCGCGATGGGCGGCATGTTCATACTCACGGCCGGTCAGTCGATCGGTGGCCCGTTGCGCAAGGCCGCGTTGTTGGCGCCGCGCGGCGGTGGTGATGATTTTCCGGTCAACAAGACCGCGGCCTTTGCGAAGGTTGGCCGCGTCGACGCGTCCTGGCGGCTGAAGCTGGTCGTCAACGGCCGCCACGTCGTGTCGTTGTCACGGGCTGAGTTGCTGGCGCTCCCCCAACGCAGCTATGACCTGCCGATCGCCTGTGTCGAGGGCTGGTCGACGACCCAGCGCTGGAGCGGGGTGCGTTTAGCGGACCTCGCACGTCACGCGGGCGCGCCGAATGCGTCGCAGGTGCAGGTTGAGTCTCTGCAGCCGGCTGGCGCCTTCCGCCAGACCACCCTGGCCGCGAACGAGCTGCACGCCGAGCAGTCGCTGCTGGCGCTGTCGGTGAACGGAGCCGAGCTGCCGCTCGACCACGGCTTCCCAGCGCGGATCATCGTCCCGGCGCTCCCGGGTGTGCACAACACCAAATGGGTCGGGGAGATGCGCTTCACATGATCGCCTGGTTCCGCCGGCATTACGGCGCAACGCCGCTGCACCTGCTGGGGCACCTGGCCGCTTTTGCGGTGTGTATCTATGCACTGACCAAGCTGCTGAAGGGCAACTTTGTCGAGTACTTCATCGGCGGCGCGTTGCTCCATGATCTCGTGTTCCTGCCGTTGTACAGCCTGCTCGACCGGGTGGCGCGCGGCGGGGAGCGGCCGGTTCGCTACGCGAACTACCTGCGGATCCCGGCCGTGATGAGCGGGGTGATGCTGGTGGTCTACTTCCCGCTGATCTTCGGTTCGGAACGCGTGAACTACGTCCATGACACGGGTCGCCAGCCGCCGGAATTCCTGGGCCGCTGGCTGTTGATCACCGCGGTGCTGTTTTTGATCAGTGCCTTCAGCTATGCGGTCGCGCTGAGGCGAGCGAGATGACTTGCAGCTCATTGCTGGCGGTGCCTGTCACATACACTTTTTGGCGCCGCGGATCCACCGCGACCGTGTCTGGCTGGCGTGGTGTCGCCCAGCGGCGCAAGACGTGGGGGCGCGCTTGAGCGGGCAGCTCCACAACCTGATTCAGTGCTGGGAGTGTCACGTACAGCCTTGCGTGAACGGGGTCAATCGCGATCCCATAGGGGCCGCCGGGCAGGTCATAACGCCGCGTCAGGCTCCTCCCAGAGTCGCCGAACACCAGTACCGAGTCACCTTGGGTGTCGACCACCCAGCAGGTCTTCCCCATACATGCCAGGTGTGTCGGTCCAACGCCCGCTGGGGTCGTGGACACCCGCTTGAAGGTCCGTGTGTCATATGTCTCCAGAACGCGCTCGCGCACCGACACGACCGCCAGCAGCCGGCCGCCGGCCAGCGTTGCCAGCCCGCCGGGCTGGGTTGCGACACCGACCGTGGCGCGCACGCGTCCGTGCCGGATGATCGACACGGTGCTGGAGGCCTCATTGCCTACCGCCACCGACCCGTCCGTCAGTGCGGTGACCGCGTGCGGGTGCGCTCCGACGCGCACCCGCCGGCCCGGGCGGCC
>JAFMRN010000254.1 GCA_017354065.1 Solirubrobacterales bacterium | reverse complement strand
GTGGCCTGAGGCTGTGACCCCGTACCGCCGCGCCGCTCCCCGGCCGGAAAGCGTCGCGGCGGACCATGAGCTAGCTCATGGTGGGTGGGTGTGCTGACCCTTACGGGGTCGGTGTGGTCCCGGTGGTGGTTGTTTGCGTTGCCGTGGTGGTGGTCTGCGGGCCGCTCGGCGTGGTGACCGTCACCGGCGGTGCCGAGGTCGCGGAGGTGACCGTCTCGTTGTTGAGCGTCTGCTGCGCGTTGATCTGGGAGGAGGCCACGACCTTCGGCGAGCCGTCACCACCGGCGGTCTTGGCCGAGCAGGCGACCTCCGCCGGCGTGTTGGCGTTGACCTGGGGCACCGCCAGGCTGAGCGGCACGCTGGTGGTCGCGACCTCAATCTGGGGCGTCAGGTCGACCGTCTGGGTCTGCGTGTCGGACGCGCCGTTGGCGGTGAGCGTGCAGGTCAGGAGCACAAGCTGCGGTGAAGTGGTGCTGCCCGAAACGGTCAGCTGCGGGTTGGCGCTAGCCTGGTAAGGGGAGCCCTTGGTGAGGCTCTCATCGGCCACCAGTCCGGCGGAGCCGTCGCTTGGGATCGAGACCGTCAGGCCCTTGGTGACGATGTTGGCGGGAAGTCCGCGCCTGCAGGCAACGCCGCCGCTGGCGTTGACCGAGGACACCGAGCTCCACCCGTTACAGCGTCCGCCGACGCGGACCTGCACCTGGTGAACGTTGACGTTGCCCTTACCGACCGCGCCGGCGCCGACCTTGTCATGGTCCACGGCGCGATGGCGCAGCTGCGCCGTGCCGACGCTGTTCTTGGGCAGCGCGACCGCTGCGACCGCGCCGCCTGACAGCGCCAGGAACAACGCGATGAACGAGATGAGAACTGATGCCGACGGACGTCGGCGCAGGCTTGCCGGAAGCCGCATTGTCTTCCCAGACCCCCTGGTCGGAGTTGGTGTTGTCTCTGGGTCGAACGAGGTTGGGTCGGGAAAGTCGCGCAGTTCCGCGGTTTGTGGTTACGCGGACTTGACGCTGTGCGCTCAGATACCGGCGCAGACGGACGCCGGGCGCTTGTTGTTCTGGGCATCAGCGAGCATCTGGCGCTGCTGGAACTCGTCGGTCAGATCAAGCACGCTGGCGCGGCCGAGCGCCAGCGCCGCGGCGGAGTAGGAACGCCGGCACAGCCGGTACTGGCCGAGCAGCGTCCAGGCCTGCGGGTTAGACGGCTGCACCTGGGTCATCTTGGTGTACTCGGCCTCAGCGGCGGGACGGTTGCCGCTCTGGTTGTAGAGGTCGGCCAGCGTGCGCAGCGGATCCAATGCCAGCGGGTCCTCGCCGGCCGCCGCGTGCGCGTCCTTCCACGCCGCCGAGCTGGCGTTCGCGGCGGCGGTCTGTGCCGCGTTGACGCTCTGGCTGGAGCGCAGCGGCTGCCAGATCCCCCAGGCCAGGGCAAGCGCGGCCACAGCGAGGCCCGTGAGCCCCAGGATCGCGCCCGGCCTGGCGCTCAACGGCTTACGCGCAGGCACCCCCGCGGGTGCACGCAACCCGCTGATCCAGCCCGCGCCGACCAGCGCCGGAACCACCACGCCGGGGATGAACCACGTCCAGTCGATCGCCGAGTTGACGCCGAAAGCGAGCACCACGGCGATCAAAGCCCAGCGCGCGTCACGTTCGGTCCCGGTGATCCCGCTGCGCCGCGAGACAGCGAAGCGCGCGTCCGCGACCCAGCTGCCGAACTGCGCCACCAGCAGCACGAACCCGACCAGGCCCAGCGCCGCGAAGGTCTCCAGCACGTAGCTGTGGGCGTGCTTGGAGCCCTGGTTGAAGTTCAGCAGGTTGGCCTGGGGGTAGGCCCGATAAGCGGGGTCGAAGCTGCCGGGCCCGGTGCCCGCCAGCAGGTGGTGGCCGCCGATCGCCCAGGCCTGATGCCAGTAATCCGAACGGCTGTTGTTCAGCGTCCCGAACCGCGTGACCTGATCCCCGCCGGTGTTGGCGTTGGAGCCCGTCAGCGAGTCCCAGAGGTGGGCGATCTCGCCGAACGGGCCGCGGTGGTTGACGACCAGGAACGCGATGACCGCCACCGGGACCGCCGCGACCGCGCCGCGCAGCCCCAGGTCGAAGAGGCGCACCGCCCGCGCCGGCGGGCTGACGCGATCCAGTCCGTAGCCGGCCGCCGCCACGACCAGCACCGCGCCCAGCGTGATCAGGCCGAGCACCAGCTCAGCGCTCCCGCGGTGGATCGTGGCGCCGCCGACCACGTAGATCGTGCCGTAGTCACCGGTCAGGTTCGGCTGGGTGCTGCCGTACACGGCGATCGGCACCGCGCCGATCCCGCCGAGCGCCAGGGCCAGCACCGCGCGCCGGCGTGCGGCCAGGAAGAACAACGGCAACAGCGCGCCGACCAGCGCACCGGCCAGGGCGCTGCGCGAGTAGGACATGATCACGACGCTGATCGCGAGGCTGATCCCGGCGCCGGCCAGCGCGGTCTCCAGCCGGCTGTTGCGCCTGGCTGCGAGGAAGATCAGCGGGCCCAGCGCGATCGACCCTGACAGGCCGGTCGCGTTCCAGTAGTCGAAGGTCGCCAGCAGGCGCCCGTAGTGGGGCTGGTCATACAGGTTCAGGCCGAACACCTTCACGACCAGAGCCCAGGCGCACAGCGCCAGCGCGGACAGGCCGACAGCTGAAACAGCCGCGCGCGTATGCCTCGGGAAGCGGCGCGCGAGCGTGAAGGCGATCAGGAAGACCGAGCCGTAGGCGAGCGTGCGGCCGGCCTCGGCCCAGCTCACATCGGGGGTGACCGACCAGGCGATTGACAGCGCGCTCAACAGCGCCAGCGCGCCGAACGCTCCGACGCTGAACCACGCGCGCAAAGCGCCGGCTCGTCCGCGGACCAGCAGCGTGCCCAGCGCGCCCGCGCCGGCCAGCACCAGCACGATGTCAACCCAGGTGTTAGGACCCTGTGAAGGGACGCCAGGGCTGAGATCACCGGCACCGGTGATCAGCGCGATCAGGAACAGGGCGACCGTGCCGGTCGCGGCCAGGGGCTTGAAAGACGTCAATAGCGACGGTGGGTCTGGAAGGTCCGCCCCGCCTCTGCGGCGGAGATGTGCGGGTGGGTTGCCAGGAAGGCTTGGGATTCGCTGTGAGCGGATTCCCGATCGTATGAGGCGGCGACCGGTCGCAACGCATGCTCGATTGCGGCCGCGTCGACGACGCCGATCCGCCAGCCCTCCTGCTGGGCCAGCGCACCCCAGTACGCGTCAACCCCCCAGCCGACCCGCAGCGCGGGGAACGGCAGCACAGACTCAAAGCAGTCACGCCGAAAGGCGACCACCGGTCCGATCTCCACGAACGCCGTCTCACGCACCAGGCTGCCGCTGCGCCGCCGCGTGACCGGCCAGGCCGCGTGGGAGTAGGCGCGATGCGCCGGCTGGGCGATGCTCAGGTCAAAACGCTCGGCCAGGAACAGGAACCGGTCAAGGAACCCGCGCGGCAGCTCCACGTCGTCGTCGAGGATCAACAGCCAGTCATGCTCGGGCCGCAGGTGCTCCTCAACCAGCGCGTTCAGGTTCTCAAAGCGGCCACGAGAACCGACGTCGGTGGTGACGAACGTGACCGTGTGGCTCGAGGCTGACAGCTCGGCTCGGGCGGCCGCCAGCAGTCCGTCCGCGGTCTCGATCGCGGTCACCAGGACGTTGCGTGGGGTGTCCCAGCGGGCCGCGTCGGCGCCGAGCCGGCGCCGGGCCAGCGCACCTG
>JAFMRN010000075.1 GCA_017354065.1 Solirubrobacterales bacterium | reverse complement strand
GCCCGCTGCGCCTGAGCGTGGACGTCGAGCGCCCGGGCCGCCGGGTTCAGCTGCTGACCGCCTCCCTGTTCGCGCCCGATGGCACCGAGGTGATGCGCTCCCGCGCGCTGAAGGTCGCCCGCGCAGGGGTCGACGCCGGTGAGCGCAGCGGCGGGCCGGTGGACTGGGAGTCCGCGTCCCCGGCCGAGTTTCCCTTCGGCGGGCCGAAGCTGGTGCGCTTTCCCGGCGACGGGATCGAGCTGCGCTTCGCGGAGGGCGAGTTCACCGCGCCCGGCAAGTCCCGGGTCTGGTTCCGACTGCGCGTCCCCGTGGTCGCCGGTGAGCAGCCTTCGGGCTACCAGCGACTGTCCGCCGCGGCCGACTTTCCGAACGGTGTGGCGACACCCCTCCCCTGGGACGGCTACGTGTTCATTAACCCGGATCTCAGCATCCACATCGACCGGGAGCCGGTCGGTGACTGGATCTGCATGGACGCGACGATGCGTGTCTCAAAAGACGGGGTCGGCCAGTCCGAGGGACTGCTCTATGACACGCGGGGCCGTGTCGGGCGCTCGCTGCAGTCGTTGTATGTAGCGCCGCGCTCTACTTGAGCCGAAACGCTTTGATGCGCACGTCGTACTGCTGAGCGTCGCGGGCGTAGACGCCGTAGGCCAGCGCTTGGATGACCGACAGCAGCGCCGTGTGGCTGCGGACAAACGCCGGCGTGTTGGAGCTGTAGTAGAGCCGGATCCGGGCCAGCCGAGCGACCTCTGAGAGGGTCGCGTCCGTGATCGCGATCGTCTTCGCCTTGCGGTGGCGGGCAAGCTTCATCGTGCGGGTCACCAGCGGGTGGGGCCGTCCGGCCGACAGCCCGATCACCAGCGCGTTCTCATCGATCCGCGCGAGCCGGCCGAGGGATTCCTGGGACGGGCTGGCGACGACCTCTGAGCGCAGGTCCAGCAGCATCAGCAGGTGGCGGAAGTAGGAGGCGAAGAACGCCATCTGATCAGTGCCGGCGATCACGACCTTCTCCGCGGTCACGATCGCGTCGACCGCGGCCTCGACGTCGGAGCGCGACAGCTTGTGGGCCGTGTCCTCCACGTTCACGTGATCCGAGGCCAGCGCCGACTCGAACTCGGTGTGATCGAGTGAGAACAGTGGCGTGCTGCTGGTGGTGGTCGTGCTGGCTACGGCCACGCCCTCCATCTCGACGCTCCCGCCGGCACGCTGGCGGCGGTACTCATCCCGCGCCGCCTGCTGGAGCTCGGGGAAGCCTTCAAAGCCGAGCGCCTGTGAGAAGCGCACCACCGTGCTGGAGGAGGTGCTGGCGCGCCTGGCCAGCTCCTCCGCCGTCTGGAAGGCGGCTTCGTCGAGGTGATCGACGATGTACTGGGCGACGTCCTTTTGCGAGCGGCTGAACTCGTCAAAACGCGCCGTGATGTAGGCCGATAGGGCCTGGTGACCGTGGGGCGCCTCGGGCGCTGCAGTAGAGCTGGATGCTTGCTTCATGGGCAGCGTCTCATTCGACACTGCCGCGCAGGTGTCCTTCCTAGCGCTTCGCGTTAGCGGCGCCTAAAACAGCGCCGCGGAAGCAGCTAGAGCTCTGGATGGGCCTGGTCGTAGGCGTGAATGCGGGCGTTGTTCTCACGTCGCTCAGCCAGGACCTGCACGATGATGTAGACGACAAGGCCGTTCACCAGTGCGCCGATCGCGATGAAGAACGTGATGACCAGCGCCAGCGTGAAGCCGAACGATGAGGTTGAGTGGCCGAGGCCGAGGAGGTCGCCGAAAACGAGTTGCATCGGCGCGGATCATAATGGCTGGCGCCCGCGTACGCGATTTGCTCGCGTCGGTGACCAGGTAACTTCCTCCGCGTCAGCGGCCCTGTAGCTCAGTGGTAAGAGCACCCGGCTCATAACCGGCGAGACGCAGGTTCGAATCCTGCCAGGGCTATTACCGCGCCGCTGCTACCGTCCGCGCCACGGTCTCCGTCCCGGCGACCGTGAGGCAGCAGCTTCTTGGTCCGCGTCCAGCGGGTTCGGCGAGCCCCAAGCCTCCCGAACTGAACTGGTCGTCGCCTGACGGCCTCCAAGGAGTTTTAGATGACAGAGTCCTTCGCGGACCTGGGCACGTCGACTGCGGTCGTCAACGCCCTCTCAAAGCAAGGCATCACGGCGCCGTTCCCGATCCAGAGCAAGGTGATTGCCGACGTACTCGCAGGTCGTGACGTCCTGGCCCGGTCCCCCACGGGCTCGGGCAAGACCTTGGCCTTCGGCGTACCGCTGGTCGACCGTGTGCGCGCCGAGGCGCGACGCCCCGCCGCGCTGATCCTCGCGCCGACCCGCGAGCTTGCGACGCAGATCGTGGATGAGCTGCGACCGCTGGCCCACGCCCGCGCGCTCAAGATCTGCGCCGTGTACGGCGGTGTCGGCCTGGTCAAGCAGGGCAAGGACGCCGCCGCGTCCCACATCGTCGTCGCCACGCCAGGGCGCCTGGAGGACCAGCTCCAGCGCCGTGCCTTCAACCTCGACTCCGTGTCGATGTTGGTGCTGGATGAGGCCGACCGGATGCTCGACATGGGCTTCCGTCCCGCGGTCGACCGGATCGTCAAGCTCTGCTCGAGGCCCAAGCGCCAGACGCTGTTCTTCTCAGCCACGCTCGACGGTCAGAACGGCAGCCTCGCGAACTCATACACCACGGACCCGGCCCGGCACGAGCTCGGCCCGGTGAAACGCCAGCCTTCCGACGATGTCGAACATCGCTTCCTGAGCATCGAGCATGAGCATCGCGTCCAAGCCCTGGTTGATCAGCTGACGGCCCCCGAGCGTGAGCTGACGCTGGTGTTCGTCCGGACCAAGCGCGGCGCCGACCGCCTGGTCAAGCGCCTGGACGCCCACGGCATCAAGTCCGCCGCGATGCACGGGGACAAGTCCCAGCGCCAGCGTGAACGGGCCCTGGCGGAGTTCGAGAACTGGAAGATCGACACGCTGGTGGCAACTGACGTCGCCGCCCGCGGGATCGACGTCCAGGGCATCAGCCACGTGATCAACTTCGATCCCCCCGGCGACAGCGAGACCTACGTGCACCGTGTCGGGCGTACCGGCCGCGCGGGCATGAAGGGGATCGGCATCACCCTGGTCGCCCCCGACCAGCGCCATGAGGTCGGCAAGCTCGCCGGCTCACTCGGGATCGATCATCAGCTCGGCGGCGTCGCGACCCCCGCGAAGCCCGGTCAGCGGCGCTCAGGCAACCGCCAGCGCAACGGGCAACGCAACGGTCAGGGCGGCGGCCGTCGTAACCAGCGCCTAAAGAACGCCCAAAACGGGCGCGCAGGCGCCCGCTGATCGGTTAGGCTTTGGCCCAGTCCGGCAGCAGCACGCCGGGCTGGGCACTACGGGACCATTCGGACCAGCTGCGAGCAGGGAGTTCGATGGAAGGGTCAGAACCGCTGAAGGGCCAGGAGGAGGCCTCTCTCGCGCCTGAGATCCGGGAGGCAAGCACCCCTGGGTTGTTCGCGAGCTGGCGCCGCGACGGCGATCCCAGCGCACGGGCCGAGTTGATCCGTCGCCACATGCCCCTGGCCCGTCGCCTGGCCGCGCGTTACGTGCGCGCCGGTGAGCAGATTGACGACCTGATCCAGGTCGCGAGCGTCGGCCTGATCAACGCCGTTGAGCGCTTCGATCCCGAGCACGGCGCCGCGTTCTCCTCCTTTGCGGTGCCGACGATCCTCGGTGAGCTGAAGCGCCACTTCCGTGACACCGGCTGGATCGTGCGCGTGGACCGCCGCAGCCAGGAGCGCGCGACCGCCGTGTCAGCAGCCGAGCGCGAGCTGTCGGCGACCGGCATGCAGCCGACCGTCTCCTCCCTGGCCGACCACCTCGACTGCCCGGAGCAGGAGGTCGTGGACGGCCTCACCGCCGGCATGGCCCGCAACGCCGTGTCGCTCGACGCGCCCCGCGCCGCCGGCAATGATCAGGCCTCAGACCCGGACGCCCCCTCCCTGATGGAGACCGTCGGCGGGCCCGATCCCGAGCTGGAGGCGGTCACCGACCGCGCCGCGATCGACTCCGCGGTTCGCCACCTGCCACGCATGGAGCGGCGCGTGCTCCACCTCCGCTTTGAGGAGGACCTCAGCCAGCGCGAGATCGCGTTGCGCGTCGGCGTATCCCAGATGCACGTCTCCCGAATGCTGCGCCGCTCCCTTGGCGAGCTCCGCGAGCTCGTTGACGACAAGGTCCGCCCGGCAGCGTAGAACCACAAAGAAATGCCACGGCTGTCCCCCTGAGCCGGTTAGACTTTATGCGTGATGGAGCCATGAGCAGGAAGCTCTCCCATGTCAACCCCAACTGCTAGCGCGACTCCCGCGCGTGACGCGCCCGCCCCACATGGCGAGTGGGCTCAGCTTCAGGCTGCTTGGGACCACTGGCCGCCGGATCCCAAACGGATGCTCAGCGTGGCGGACGACTGCTTGGCAGCAGACCGCGGCGATCCGCGCGTGACCGCGGCCGCATCAATCCTGAAGGCCTCGGCCCTGCTCGCGCGCGGCGAGGAGCGGACGGCCGCGCAGTTCGCCAGCGCCGCGCGGCGCGAGAACCTGGCGGCCTCTGACCTGTTCACCGCCACCCGGATCGCGATCGTGTCCGCGCGGCTGGCCTTCCGCAGCGGCGCCTACGGCCAGGCGATCAGCCAGTCAGACCTGGCGATGGCCCTGTCCGACCGCACCGACAACGCGCAGCTGCGCGCCGTCTCCCGGCGTACGGCAGCGGCGATCCGTGGCCACCTCCGGATCGGCGGCCAGCAGCGGATCGCCAATGAGTTCCTTGCCTTCGCCATAAAGACCGGAAGGCCAGGGCTTGAGGCCGACGCGTACAACACGGTCGCCAACATCTGGCTGTGGTCCGGGAACCTCAGCGAGGCCCGCCGCCACACGGACACCGGCTTGGCCGTGCTGGTCGGGGACGGAGTTCGCCACCAGTACGTGACTGCGCTGCTGTACTCCACCAGCGGCGAGATCAGCCTCGCGGCCGGCGAGCCTGAACAGGCCCTGACCGACCTGGATCACGCACTTGAGCTGCTCGCAGAGCGCGCGCTTGACCCCCAGCCGATGGCCGAGGTTGCACTCGCCCGGATCCAGGCGCTGATCGCGCTGGGGAGAATCGCCGAGGCCCGCACCAACGCCACTGAGATCCTGGACTGGCTCGGTGAACGCGTCCCCCAGTCGCGCCGGCGGATCATGGAGGCGCTGGCCGACGCGCTGCGCCGCTCCGGCGAGCCTGCACACGCCTACGACATGCTCCGGTCCGCCTCAGATCTCCAGCAACACGAGTTCAACCAGCTCCGTGACCAGCTCCACGACCAGGCTGAGACCGACTGGCTGACCGGCGTCGGCAACCGCAAGTGCCTGGATAACCGGCTGGCCGAACTCGCGGCCGGCGGCCACAGTGCCGCCAGCGTGTTCGTCGACATCGATGACTTCAAGGGGATCAACGACCGGTTCGGCCATCACATCGGCGATGAGGTCCTGATGCTGCTGGCAGACCTGATCGGAAGCGAGGCATCGGATCAGGACCTGGTCGTCCGGACCGGCGGCGATGAGTTCCTGTTGCTGATCACCGGCTCGCGGGTCAACGGCGCCGCTGAGGTGGCCGAGCGCCTGCGCCAAAGCGTGCTCAAATACGGCTGGCGCGACATCTCCCCGGAACTGCAGGTGACGATCAGCGCGGGCGTCGCCGCGGTGGCTGCCGTCGGACAGACCGGCGAGCTGCTGCAGCTGGCCGGGCGGGGCCTGTCATCCGCCAAACAGGCCGGGCGCAACCAGGTCCAGGCTGTGAGCCCGGACTCCGAGCCGGCCCACCTACAGCTTCGGCAGGCCAGTTAGGTCGATGCTCCGGGTCGCATACGGCTCGGCGACCTCTTCCAGCAGCGCCCTGACGACGTTTGGGTCGAAGTGGGTGCCGGCGCAGCGACGCAGCTCTTCCAGCGCCAGTTCCTCTGACAGCGCCTGGCGGTAGCTGCGGCTCGTGGTCATCGCGTTCCAAGCGTCGCAAGCCGAGATGATCCGTGACTCGATCGGGATCTGCTCCCCAGCGAGCCTGTCGGGATACCCGTTGCCGTCAAAGCGCTCGTGCGAGTGGCGCACGACCCGGCCGACGTCTGAGAGCACGCCGCCGACCACCTGCAGCATCGCTTCACCATCGGCGGTGTGCAGGCGCATCACGTCCCATTCCGCCTCATCAAGCTTGCCGGCCTTCTGGAGGATGTCGTTCGGCACCCGTAGCTTGCCGACGTCGTGGAGCAGCGCGCCGAACTCGACGTTGCGGCGCGTGGTCGCGTCCAGGCCGAGCCGATCGCAGACCGCCACCGACAGCTCGGCGACCTGACGGCTGTGCTCGCCGGTGTAAGAGTCGTCGTCCTCGATCACGTCACCCAGCAGCTCAGCGGTGCCGCGATAGGCCTCAGACAGCGCCTGGGAGTTCTCCACCCGGCCGTTGCGTTCGGTGGCCATCACGCTGACCAGGACCAGCGCCGGCACCGTCAACAGAACAAGTACCGAGCCGTGGGTCGCGGCGACGGCCGCGATCGGCAGCGCCACGCAAGCCAGGCACAGGTCGGTCATGGACACCCAGAGGAATCCCCGCAGGTCGATCGGCTTGGCTCCTCTGGCGATCCAGTAGCGGCCGACACCAAGCACGTTCGGTACCACCTGGCTCGCAATCGCCAGGAGGTAGACCGGCCAGTCGGTCCAGCTGAAATGTCTGGGACCCGCCGCCAGCAGCACCAGCGCCGGCGTGATCGCCAGCCCCGCGTCAGCTGTCTGGCGCAGCACCGCAGCGAAGGACGCCCGCACGGTCCCTCCCGGCAGCACGGTGTAGGCAAGCTCGCAACCGATGACGATCAGCGGCACCAGCGCGGGCGGGAGCAGGATCAACATCGGCAGCAGCGCCAGCACCGTCGGCGCCGTCCACAAAGTCCCGGCCGGAACGCGGAGCCGCCGCGCCGCGAGATACAGCCCGGCCGTCAGGCACAGTGCCAGCAGGTTCAGGTGCCCGCTCGGGCCACACGCGGCGATCGCAACCGCAGCAGCCAACACGACCGCAGCCGCGCTGCCGTGCATAAGCTGGCTGTGACGCGACTCTGTCCCCCGGAACCGTTTGGCCGCTGCGCGCAGCCGACGCTCTGTGTTCGGGTTGGTGTAAGCGACCGCACCCATAAAACACGATTAATCTTATCCTGCCAGGGGCGCTTTGCCTAGCCCTCTCGGCCCGGCGGCGGCACAGTGATTTCTATCCGCCCGGATTCCGGCCCAGAACAAGAGCCAAAACGCACACAAACCCTTGAAAGGCCGTTGAGCTCTGAGTCACTGAGCTCCCACGAATTGATCGTCAGTCGAAGCTCATTCCTTTAGCGCCGGGAGCCATCGACGCGCGGTTGACTTCGCGGCGCGCGGTCAGGCGTGCACGGCGCCGGTGCGCGCGCGCTTCACGACAAACGCCGCGCCGGTGATCTCTTCCAGCAGCGCGTCCACAGCGTCAGGATCGAAGTGGGTGCCCGCGCAGCGGCGCATCTCCTCCAGCGCCAGCTCCGTGCTGAGGGCCTTGCGGTACGTGCGTGAGGTGGTCATCGCGTTCCACGCATCGGCTACTGCGATCACCCGAGACTCGATCGGGATCTGCTCCCCGCACAGCCTGTCCGGGTAGCCGGTGCCGTCATAGCGTTCGTGGGTATGGCGGACGATCCGTCCGACGTCTGAGAGGACCCCGCCTACGACCTGGAGCATGCGCTCCCCGTCCGCGGTGTGCTGGCGCATCACGACCCACTCGGATTCGTCGAGCTTGCCGGCCTTCTTCAGGATCTCGTGCGGAACACGAACCTTGCCGACGTCATGGAGCAGCGCGCCGAACTCCACCGAGCGGCGCGCGACCGAGTCGAGCCCCAGACGCGTCGCGACCGCGACGGCCAACTCGGCGACGTCACGGCTGTGCTCCGCGGTGTAGGCGTCATCGTCCTCGATCACCTCGCCCAGCAGCTCCGCGGTGCCGCGGTAGGCGTCGGACAGCGCCAGCGAGTTCTCAAAGCGGCCGCTGCGCTCCTGGGCCATGATCCGCATCAGGCCAAGCGCAGGCACCATCAACAGCAGCATCGCCGGGCCCGAGCTTCCGGCCGCGGCAGCGGCAACCGGCAGCGCCACGCAGGACAGGCAGAAGTCGGTCAGGTACATCCAGCCGAGCTCGCCCAGGTCGGTGGGTTTGGAGCCCTCGGCCAACCAGTAGCGGGCAGCCGCGAGGCCGTCCATCAGCGCCTGGCTGACAAGCGCAAGCACGTACACCGGCCAAGCACCCCAGCTGAAGTGCGCGGGCCCGAGCAGCAGCAGGACGGTTGCGGGACCGAGCGCCCAAACGGAGTCGGCGATCTGCATCAGGATCGCGGACATGCGGATGCTGGGCCCTCCGGGGAGCACCACGTAGGCGACCTCGCAAGCCATAGCCACCGCAGGCACCAGCGCCGGGGGCAGCAGCAGGAACATCGGCACAACCGCGAGCTGGATCGGCACCGTCCACATCGCCCCCACGGGCACGCGCAACCGACGGCAGACGAAGTACAGCAGTGCCGTCATCACGAGCGCCAGCGGATCCAGGTGCCGCACCGGGCCGAGCACCGCAAACGCGATTGCTGCACCGAGCGCGATGAGCGCGGTCCCGCCCTGGATCACAACCCAACGCATCGAGTGCGCCTCGCGGACCCGCTTCGCGGCAGCCCGCAGGCGGTCCTCCGTGTCAGGCGAAATGTAGGCGTCCATTGCCATAACCCGTGCAAATCCTACCGTTTCCAGGGCCGTTTGCCTAGCGTCAGGGCCAGGTGCTAGCAATGTTTTATTCAAATCGTGTCTGAGCAGGGGCTTTTAGGCCCCGGCAACTAGCAGCCGCGGAGTTGCATCGAGCCTGTTTCCTTGTTTTGGATCGGGTTACGGGACGGGCCCTCTGCGGGCCCGTGAGTTATGGAACGGGCTCTTACGAGCCCCTGTCCCCTATGTCGGGCCGATCCATCGGCCGGGTCTGTGCCTCAGTGCGTTCCGCCCCGCACGCTGCCCCGGGGCGGCACATCTATCCGACTGCTACGGGGGGACGGCGTCCTGCCGAACCAGCCATAACGCGGACGACATAAGAGTAGCCCTTAATGCCGACAGATGCAGCACTTCCGTACGCGCCGCTAGACAAATATCGGACTTCCGAGCAGGGGCATTTCCCGGCTAAACCACGGAACACACACCCAGCACGGAGCCAGCCCCGGTGGGCACTAAAGCTGCAATTAAGGCCGCTGCTCAGCCCAGGGTCGCGCCGCCTCAATCTGGGCGGCCAACCAATACAACGTTTCTTCGGCCCCGACCCGCCCGACCAGCTGCAC
>JAFMRN010000074.1 GCA_017354065.1 Solirubrobacterales bacterium | reverse complement strand
GTGCCCGGCCGGCGAGGTGCTGCGCAACGCCGGTGCGACCCAGGAGGCGCTGCTGAAGGCGATCCAGGACGTCCGCGCCGGCCAGCGTGTCACCGACCAGAACCCCGAGGACAAGTTCCAGGCCCTGGAGAAGTACGGACGCGACCTGACCGAGGCTGCCTCGCAGGGGCAGCTCGACCCCGTGATCGGCCGCGACGAGGAGATCCGCCGCGTGGTCCAGGTGCTGAGCCGCCGCACCAAGAACAACCCGGTGCTGATCGGCGAGCCCGGCGTCGGCAAGACCGCGATCGCCGAGGGCCTGGCCCAGCGGATCGTCTCCGGCGACGTGCCGGAGTCGTTGCGCGACCGCCGCGTGATCGCCCTCGACATAGCCAGCATGGTCGCCGGGTCCAAGTACCGCGGCGAGTTCGAGGACCGGCTGAAGGCCGTCCTGGCGGAGATCGCCGACGCCCAGGGCTCGATCATCCTGTTTATCGACGAGCTGCACACGATCGTCGGGGCCGGCGGCGGTGAGGGCGCGATGGACGCCGGGAACATGCTGAAGCCGGCGCTGGCACGCGGTCAGCTGCGCGCCGTCGGCGCCACCACGCTCGATGAGTACCGCAAGCACATTGAGAAGGACCCGGCGCTGGAGCGCCGGTTCCAGACCGTGTACGTCGGTGAGCCGGGCGTCGAGGACACGGTCGCGATCCTGCGCGGCCTGAAGGACCGCTACCAGCTGCACCACAACGTGAAGATCCAGGACTCCGCGCTGGTCGCGGCCGCGGCCCTGTCGGACCGCTACATCACTGACCGGTTCCTGCCTGACAAGGCGATCGACCTGGTCGATGAGGCCGCCTCCCGGATCCGCATGGAGAACGACTCCAAGCCGACTGAGATCGACGAGGTCGACCGCCACGTGATGCAGCTCGAGATCGAGCTGGAGTCGCTGAAGGAGGACGCCGACCCCGGCACCGTCGCCCGCCGTGAGCAGCTTGAGCGGCTGCTGGCCGAGGAGAAGGAGCGCTCGGCGGCGATGACCGCTGAGTGGCAGCGCGAGAAGGACGCGGTCGGCGCCGCCTCGGCGCTGCGTGAGCAGATCGACCGCGCCCGGATCGAGGCCGAGCAGGCGACCCGCGGCGGCGATCTGACCCGCGCGGCCGAGCTGACCTACGGCAAGATCCCGGAGCTTGAGCGTCAGCTCGCGGAGGCCGAGGACGCCGAGCAGGCCGCCACCGGAACCAAGTACGTGAAGGACTACGTCGACGCCGAGGACGTCGCCGAGATCGTCGCCAAGTGGACCGGCGTGCCGGTCGCCAAGCTGATGGAGGGCGAGATTGAGAAGCTCGTCAACATGGAGGACCGGCTGCACCAGCGTGTCGTCGGCCAGGATGAGGCGGTCGACGCCGTGGCCAGCGCACTGCGGCGCTCACGCGCCGGGCTCCAGGATCCGGAGCGGCCGATCGGCAGCTTCCTGTTCCTCGGTCCCACCGGCGTGGGCAAGACCGAGCTCGCCCGCGCGCTGGCGGAGTTCATGTTCGACACTCAGGAGGCGATGGTGCGGATCGACATGTCCGAGTACATGGAGAAGCACTCCGTCGCCCGTCTGATCGGTGCCCCTCCCGGCTACGTCGGCTATGACGAGGGCGGCCAGCTGACTGAGGCGGTCCGGCGCCGGCCCTACAGCGTGATCCTGCTCGATGAGATCGAGAAGGCCCACCCCGACGTGTTCAACACCCTGTTGCAGGTGCTCGATGACGGGCGTTTGACCGACGGCCAGGGCCGTACCGTCAGCTTCAAGAACGCCGTGCTGATCATGACCTCGAACATCCCCGGCGGCCGCAAGGGCGCGGAGGGTCACTTCAAGCCCGAGTTCATCAACCGCCTGGATGACATCGTCGAGTTCCAGCAGCTCGCCCGCGAGCAGATCTCAGACATCGTCGGGCTCCAGGTCCAGCGCGTGATTGACCGCGTCGCGGACCAGCGCGAGATCACCCTGGTCCTGACCGATCAGGCCCGCACGCTGCTCGGTGACCTCGGCTATGACCCGACCTACGGCGCGCGGCCGCTGAAGCGCGTGATCCAGAAGCGGCTCGTGGATCCCCTCGCGCTGGCCGTGCTCGAGGGCCGTTTCACCCCGGGCGACACGGTCGAGGTCGAAGCCCGCGACGGCGAGATCGTGCTGGAGCGCGCCGGCGTCCCGGCAGAGGCGTAAGTGGCCGGGGCCGGGCCTTTGAGGCCAGGCCCCGGAGTCACGCGCTCACGGGTGCCCGACGAACGTGATGTGTCGGCCCTTGGCCCGGCAGGACCCGAGCATCTCATCGTGACTCATGTGCACCGCGCAGAGGTAACCGTCGACGTGGTGCTTGCCCGTGCGCCAGTTTTGGTCGTTGCGGACGCCGGTGATCCAACCCACGTAGCCGCGCATCACGGTCCGCGCACGGGCACAGCTGGTCCCGCGCTGCGCCAGTCGACCGAAGAAGCCGCCCATCACCGACCCTGAGCAGTGCACGCCGCCGGCCAGGGCGCCGGGCGCCAACACCAACGCCGCCAACACCACTGCTACGAGCATCGCGAAACCGCCGGGTCGTTTCAGCATCTAACCCACCCTCCAGATCTTGGTTCGCCGGACCGGTGCTCAAATGAACAAAGCGCCCGGCGAAACGGCGCTCTGGTCATTTCGACACGATTTTTCGTGCTCATATGCACAAAGCTCGCCGCGACCGGGAGCTTTGGTCGTTTCGACACCACCTCAGGGGCTCCCGTTGAAGCGGACATGCTTGTGGCGGGCCGTGCAGTTCACGACCTCGTAGCCGTTCGGATCGTGGATGCCCACGGACTTGTGGGTGCAGCGGTATCCGTAGAGATGAGCTGGGGGGTGGCCCGACAACGCTTTAGCACCCCAGGTGCGCATTAGCCTGAAGGCGTGTAGACAGGTCGTGCCGCGCTCTGACAGGTGGTTGAAGAAACCACCGTCTACTGAGCCCCTACAGGTCCTGCCTCCCGCAAGCGCGCTCGGAACCAGCGCCAACCCTACGAGCAGCACCGCAACCACACCGGCGATCCTGAATTTCCCCTGCATCGCACCACCCTCCCTGTTGTGTCTTCTAGGAAGGGTTGCGCAGGTGTCAACCGGTCTTGACCCGGATCCGCGCGACCGGCCCGCGCGGCTTGGCCTGGTAGCCGCGCTGGGTGTCGAACTGCAGTGTCCAGCGGCCGGCGCTGGGGTTGAACGGGAACAGCTGAGCCGGCTTGCTCAACAGCGCGCCGCACTGTCCGGTCAGCCGTCCCAGCGCCGCGGTCGCGCGCAGCTGGCCGCCGGGCGACACGTAGTGCACATAAGCGTGGGCGCCGGCGCCGAAGTCCCACAGCACGAAGGGGACCTTGCGGCGGGTCGAGCTGCCCTTGCCGGCGCCGTAAGCGGCGCCCGTGGGGCGCGTCAAGGTGAAGGAGGCGCGGGCCGCATGATCGCCGTCAGATGCGGTCAGGCTGTCGGCCACCTGCACCTTCCCGGCCGGCAGGCCGCCCGGGGAGAACGTAGAGCGGAGCGTGCCCTTGCCGCTTGTCAGCGCCTGCCCGAAGTCGACCCCGTCAACGGTCAGGTCATAGGGCGCTGAGGCGATGAAACCGCTCCCGCTCACGGTCACCTTCTGGCCGACCCGGTAGCAGCCGTGAGCGAGGCTGAGCTTGGGGCCGGCTGACTTGGCGGCCAGGGCCGGCGTGGCGCTCAGCGCCGCCACTCCGAGAGTGACGCCGGCGCCGGCGGAAATGGCGCGTGGGAGAGGCATTCGCGGCATGGTACAAGTGGCTGAGATGGAGATCGCGGTTCAGCGGCGCCACGTTGGGTCGCCAAGTCTGAGAGGAGACCAAAAGTGCCCACCTACATCATGCTCACCACCCTCACGCCGGACGGCGTGACGACCATCAAGAACAACCCGGAGCGGATCAGGGAAGTCAATCGCGAGGTTGAGCAGCTTGGCGCCACCGTCAAGGCCCAATGGGCGACGCTCGGCGAGTACGACTTTGTGAACGTGATCGAAGCTCCGGACGAGCAGACCGTCGCGCGCGTCTCGGTCGAGCTCGGATCCAGAGGGACCGGGCGGTATGAGACGCTATCGGCGATTCCGATTGAGGACTTCATCGGAACGCTCTGAGCCGCCTCGCACATGCCCCTCCGCACTTGAACACCGCGCGCCCGAAGGTCCTGATCATCGGTTCGGGCGCGCGTGAGCACGCGCTGGCCCAGGCCCTGTCGCGCTCAGCGCGCGACCCGGAGCTGCTGGCCGCGCCCGGCAACCCGGGGATCGCCGCGCTCGCGCGCACCTATCCGGATGTGAAGGCCGACGACGTCGACGCGATCGTCCAGCTGGCCGCCACGGAAAACCCGGAGCTGGTGGTGATCGGCCCGGAGGTACCGCTCGTCAAGGGCGTCGCAGACCGGCTCACAGAACACGGGATCAGCGTGTTCGGCCCCAGCCGGGCCGCCGCGCGGCTGGAGGGCTCCAAGGCCTTCTGCAAGGAGGTGATGGCCGCGGCCGGCGTGCCGACCGCCTCCCACACAGTGGTCAAGAGCGTGGAGCAGGGCATCACCGCCGTGGCCGCGCGTTACCCGGCCGTGATCAAGGCCGACGGCCTGGCGGCCGGCAAGGGTGTCGTGATCGCCGCGGACGCGCAAGCCGCACGCGAAGCGCTGACCGAGTTCCTGGTGAAGCACAAGTTCGACACGACCCAGGTGGTGGTTGAGGAGTACCTCCAGGGTCAGGAGTGCTCCCTGTTCGCGCTGTGTGACGGGGTCAACGCGATCCCGTTGCAGTCCGCCCAGGATTACAAGCGCATCCACGACGGTGACCGCGGACCGAACACCGGCGGGATGGGCTCCTACAGCCCGATGCCGAACATCGACTCGAGTCGGGCGGCGGCCATCACCGCCCAGATCCATCAGCCGCTGGTCGATGAGATGCGCCGCCGTGGAACCCCGTTCCACGGGCTCCTGTACGCCGGGCTGATGCTGACCCCCGCGGGCCCCAAGGTGATCGAGTTCAACGTGCGCTTCGGCGATCCCGAGACCCAGGCGCTGTTGCCGCGGCTGCGCTCCGACTTGCTCGGGCTGCTGGAAGCCGCCACCCGTACCGGCGGGCTGAAGGGCGTGCAGCTGAGCTGGGATCAGCGCGCGTCGGTGACGCTGGTGCTCGCGAGCCACGGCTATCCTGAGAGCTCCCGCTCGGGCGATCTGATCGCCGGCACCGAGCGCCTCGGCCCGGAGCTGGTGTTGACCCACGCGGGTACCGCCCGCGACGAGCAGGGGCGGTTGCGCACCGCCGGCGGCCGCGTGCTGGCCGTCACGGCGCTGGGGCCGGACCTGCCGAGCGCCCGGGCGAACGCTTATGCTGGCGCAGGCGAGATTAACTTCGACGGAAGCCAGATGCGCACTGACATCGCGGCGGGAGTACGTGCATGAGTTCTGAGACCCAATACGACACCGAGCAAGCCTTCAGCGAGCTGGACACCGACGCGCCCCGCGTGGCGATCGTAATGGGCTCCAAGTCCGATCTGCCGGCGATGGAGAAGGCCGAGACCGAGCTGACCGAGCGGGGGATCCGCTCTGAGGTCCGCGTGATGTCCGCTCACCGCGAGCCGGACACCGTCGCCGACTACGCCAAGAACGCGCGGCTGCGCGGCATCAAGGTGATCATCGCCGGCGCCGGGCTGTCAGCCGCGCTCCCCGGCGTCGTCGCCGCGCACAGCGACCTGCCGGTGATCGGGGTCCCGCTGACCAGCCGCACCAGCGTCTCGAACGGCCTGGACGCGCTGCTGTCGATCGTGCAGATGCCCCCGGGCGTGCCGGTTGCGACCGTCGGTGTGGACAACGCCAAGAACGCGGCCGTGCTGGCCGCGCGGATCCTCGGAATCTGATGCGTCGCACGCTTGCGTTTCTAGCTGCCGTGGCGCTCGCCGTGCTGGGCGTCACCTCAGCGTCGGCCGGCACCTCGCTGACACTGACCGCACCGGCACAGAACTCATACCAGCCGACCGGCACGCCGACGTTCTCCGGCGCCGACCTCCAGGACGGCGACACGGTCACCGTGAACGTCTACCAGGGCTCGAATACACCCGTCACCAGCTTCTCCACCCAGGGGGCGAACTCCAAGTGGTCAGCCGCTCCGCAGTCACCACTGCCCAGTGGCACCTACACGGCCCAGGCGACAGAGACCCAGGCCAACGGCCAGACCGTCCAGAGCAGCCCGGTCAGCTTCTCCGTGGCGCCCGCCAAGCCGAGCTTGGGCCTGTCACTGGCGGCCACGGACGCCGTCCACCACACGGCTACCTTCAGCGGCGGCGCCGCCCCCTCACAGCAGGTCAACGTGACCGTCTATGGGGGCTCTGACACGACTGCCAGCCCGGTCGGCACGTTCACGGCGACCACCGACGGCAGCGGCCACTTCAACGTCACCGCGACCGGCCTGAGCAACGGTCAATACACCGCCGTCGCCAGCCAAGGCGGTAACGCCTTCAGCCCGACGCTCAGCTTGAACACCACCTCGGTGCTGACTATGGCCACACCGGCCGCGAACGGGTCGCTGTCACAGACGGCCACGACCTTCAGCGGCGGGGTTGACACCAACCCCGGTGTGCAACAGCACGTCCTGGTGAAGCTCTCGCGCGGGCGCACCACCGCCGGCGCCGGAACCACGCACAACGCCACGATCACGAACGGGAACTGGCAGCTGAACTGGCCGACGCGCCTGCCCCCGGGCACCTACACGGCCACCGCCACCCAGCCTGTCACCAATGAGGCGCCGCTCACGGTCACACACACCTTTACCGTCACCCCGCCCGGCCGGCTGGTGGGCAACCCGTCAATCTCACGTAACGGGACAGTTACTGCCAGGCTCGCGTGTCAAACCGCCACCGGCAAATGCAGCGGCAACCTGTTGATCCTGACCAAGCGTGCTTTCCAGCCGGTCAAGGGCGGCCCCAAAGGCTCGGTGTCACTGTTGTTCCGCCGCTACAGCATCAGCGCCGGTAAAACCGGCACCGTCACCGGACACATCGGCGGCGCACAACTGCAAACGCTGAAGCACGCCGGGGCCCAGCGCCTGTCGGTCACGAACGTGTACGCCGTCGGTTCGAAGCTGACCAAGCAGAGCGTCACCACCGCGCCGGTCCGCATCAAGTGATCGACCGCTACACCCGGAAGGAACTGGGCGAGATCTGGTCCGACCACGCCCGCTTCGAGGCGCTGCGCAAGGTCGAGGTGGCCGCCGCCGCGGAGACGCAAGGCCCCACCCCAGAAGAGCTGGAGGCGATCAACAACGCCGGCTTCAGCGTGGAGGCGATCAACGAGCGTGAGCAGGTCACCGACCACGATGTAGCCGCATTCGTGGACGTGCTGGCTGACAGTGCCGGCCCGGCCGGGCGCTGGATCCACTACGGCCTGACCTCCTCGGACGTGCTCGACACCGGGCTGGCGCTGCAGATCCGCGCTGCCGGCGAGCTGATCCTGCCCGATGCCCGGGCGCTGGTCGAGGCCCTGGCCTCAAAGGCCCGGGCCGAGGCGCACACGCTCTGCATCGGGCGAACCCACGGCATCCACGCCGAACCGACCACCTTCGGGATCCGGCTTGCCGGGTTCGCCTTTGAGGCCCAGCGCAACTACGAGCGGCTCACACGGGCGTTCGAGCAGGCCGGCGTCGGTGCGCTGTCGGGCGCGGTGGGCACCTACGCGGCCACGTCACCGGATTTCGAACAACGTGTGCTCAAACGGCTCGGACTCAACCCGGAGCCGGTTTCCACACAGGTGATCCCGCGCGACCGCCACGCCGAGCTGCTGGAGGCGATCGCGCTGGCGGGCGCCGGCCTGGAGCGCCTGGCCACGGAGATCAGGCATCTGGCACGGACGGAGCTGTCAGAGGCGCGTGAGCCCTTCGGCAAGGGTCAGAAGGGCTCCTCAGCGATGCCCCACAAGCGCAACCCGATCAAGGCCGAGCAGGTCACCGGCCTGGCCCGGGTGCTGCGCGGCAACGCCAACGCGGCGCTGGAGAACGTCGCGCTGTGGCATGAGCGTGACATCTCCCACTCCAGCGTCGAGCGCGTGATCCTGCCCGACTCCACGATCCTGCTCGATCACATGCAGCGGCGCATGCTCGGGCTGGTCGAAGGCCTGGTGATCGACCGTGAGCGGATGGCGGAGAACCTGGAGCTGACCCACGGCGCGGTCTTCTCCCAGCGGCTGCTGCTGGCGCTGGTACAGACCGGGCTCAACAGGGATGAGGCCTACCGCATCACCCAGCGCCTCGCCCAGCAGGCCTTTGACACGCGTGTGCAGCTGCGTTCGCTGGTGCAAGCCGAGCGCCACGATCTCGACCTGGACGCGATTTTCGATTACCAACCGTACGTCCGCTACGCCGATCAGATCGTCGGGCGGCTCGATACGATCACCTCGTGACTGCCCTAAGCGACCTCCCGCTGCTCACCTCGGGCAAGGTTCGGGAGATCTACGACCTCGACGACCGCCTGCTGCTGGTCGTTTCGGACCGCATCTCCACCTACGACGTGGTCCATCCCACGCCGATCCCCGACAAGGGGGCGGTGCTGACCGGCCTGACCGCCTTCTGGCTCGAGCAGACCAAGCAGATCGTGCCCAACCACTTCATTTCGGTTACCGACGGCGTGCCGGAGGAGGCGCGCGGTCGCGGCATGGTGGTAAAGAAGCTGAAGATGCTCCCGGTCGAGGCGATCGTCCGCGGCTACATCACCGGCTCGGGCTGGAAGGACTACCAGGCGACCGGCAAGGTCTCCGGCATCCAGCTGCCGTCCGGCCTGAAGGAGTCAGAGCAGCTCCCCGAGCCGATCTTCACGCCGTCCACCAAGGCCGATGTCGGTCACGACGAGACGATCGACCTGAACCGCGCCGGCGAGCTGATCGGCGACGGACAACTGACTGAGAAGCTCCGCCAAGTCAGCGTAGAGCTGTACAAGTTCGCGGCCGCGCACGCCAAGCAGCGCGGCATCATCCTGGCCGACACCAAGTTCGAGTTCGGCCTGGATGCCGACGGCGCGCTGACGCTGGGTGACGAGGTCTTCACCCCCGACTCCAGCCGCTTCTGGCCGGCCGATGACTACGCGCCCGGCCGCGGTCAGGCGAGCTTCGACAAGCAGATCACGCGTGACTGGGCGACCTCCACCGGCTGGGACAAGCAGCCGCCGGCGCCGGCGATCCCGGATGACGTCGTCGCCAAGACCCGCGCCAAGTACATCGAGGCGTATGAGCGGATCACCGGTGAGCCCTTCAGCGCCTGGCTGGAGCGCACCGGCGCGCAGCCGAACACCGGTGCCAGCTGAGTTATGCCGCGCGCGCGTGTGCTGATCCGCCCCAAGCAGGGGATCCTCGACCCCCAGGGCCAGGCCGTGGAGGG
>JAFMRN010000005.1 GCA_017354065.1 Solirubrobacterales bacterium | reverse complement strand
GATGAACCCCTCCCGCTCCCCCTCCGGGAGCTCGGAAAGATACGGCAGCAGGCACACCGTCGAAAGAAATTCGCGTGGCGCCGGCGGCGTCGTGGGCTTTGGTTCGAGCCAGGTCTTCACGTCGCTGAACCCCGCCGCGTGCAGCCGCGCCTCCGTCTCAGACACATCCGCGTAGTTCCACGGCGCGACATGGATACCGGCATCGGCAGCGACCTGCTCGGCCACGCGCCGCAGGCTGTCGATATTCCCCTTACCGCCGCACTGTGCGACCAGCCTTCCCCCCGGTTTCAGCGCCCGGTACAGCGCGCGAAACAGGGCCTCATGGTCTTTGATCCAGTGGAACGTGGCGTTCGAGAAGATCACGTCGACCTGCTCTGGCAGGTCGAGCTCGACCAGGTCCTGGTGCAGGACCGTGGCGCGGCCGTCAAGCTCGGCGCGCGCGTGCTCGACCATATTCGCGTCACCGTCGACGGCGTAGATCTTCGCGGCGTTCAGCTGCGCGGTGACCTTGCCCGAGCCACAGCCGGCATCCAGTACGATCTCATCTGGCTGTAGCGCCAAGCGCTCGAACTGCTCGGCCGCCCAAGCCTGCTGAGGCGCGGAGATGCGGTGGTATGTGTCCGCGTTCCAGCTCATAGCGCGGTGGTGACGGGTCCGGAGCGTTCCGACGCGGCCTCATAGGCCGCGATCGCGTCGCCCCTGGTCAGCGTCACGCCGATGTCATCGAGCCCCTTGAGCAGACGGTCCTTGATGTCGGGGTCGACGTCAAAGTGGGCGCTGCCCCCGGGCCAGCGCACCTCCTGGGCCGCGAGGTCGACCTGGGCCTCCCCGGCCTCCGCGATCGCCGCGCACTGCTCAGGGGGAAGGACGATCGGCAGCAGGCCGATCTTGGTGCAGTTGGAGTAGAAGATGTCGGCGTAGGACGGCGCGATGATCGCCTGGAAGCCGTAGTCCTCCAGGCCCCAGGGCGCGTGCTCACGGCTGGAGCCACAGCCGAAGTTCTTGCCGGTCACGAGGATCGGGTTCTTGGGCAGGTTCCAGTCCGGCTCCTTGGCCCAGTCGTAGAACAAGAATTCACCGAAGCCGGTGCGTTCGACCCGCTTCAGGAACTGCTTGGGCATGATCTGGTCGGTGTCGATGTCGTCCCGGTTGAGGACCGACACCTTGCCGGTGATCGTCTCTATGGCTCGCATCTAGTTGCTCCAGGTCCGGATGTCGACGAAATGACCCTCGATCGCGGCGGCCGCCGCCATCTGGGGTGAAACCAGGTGGGTGCGGGCGCCCCGGCCCTGGCGGCCCTCGAAGTTGCGGTTCGAGGTGGATGCCACGCGCTCCCCGGGCGCGGCGATGTCCGGGTTCATACCCAGACACATCGAACAGCCCGCCGCACGCCAGTCAAACCCGGCCTCCCGGAAGACCTTGTCGAGCCCCTCCGCCTCGGCGGCCGCCTTGACCTTGACCGACCCGGGCACGACCATCGCGTACACGTTGTCTGCGACCTTGCGCCCGCGCACGACCTCCGCCGCAGTTCGCAAATCGCCGATCCGCGAGTTAGTACAGGAACCGATGAACACGCGGTCGAGCTTGATCTGCTCGATCGGCGTCCCCCCGGACAGGCCCATGTACTCCAGGGCGCGCTCATCCTGCTCGGAGGCCGCCACGGGAACCTTGTCGGATACCGGCGCGACCATCGCGGGGTTGGTGCCCCAGGAGACCATCGGGGAGATCTTGGTGCAGTCAATCACCAGCTCCTTGTCGAAACCGGCGTCCGGATCGCTGAAGAGCTCGCGCCACTCGGGCGGGACCTCGGACGGCGCGGCAGGACGGCCGGTCACGTAATCAAAGGTGGTCTGATCCGGGGCGATCATGCCGGCGCGGCCACCGCCCTCGATCGTCATGTTGCAGATCGTCATCCGCCCTTCCATGGACAGCGCCTCAATCGCCGGGCCTGCGTACTCGACCACATAGCCGGCGGCACCGGCGGTGCCCATCTGGCCGATCGTGTAGAGGATCAGATCCTTGGCGGTGACGCCGAAGCCGGGCTCGCCCTCATAGCGAATCCGCATTGACTTGGGCTTGCTCTGGACCAGGGTCTGGGTCGCCAGCACGTGCTCAACCTCGGAGGTTCCGATCCCGAAGGACAGCGCCCCGAAGGCGCCGTGCGTCGCGGTGTGCGAGTCGCCGCAGACGATCGTCATGCCGGGCTGGGTGACGCCGAGCTCCGGACCGATCACGTGCACGATCCCCTGGCCCTCCGAGCCCAGCGAGTAGATCGGGATGCCGAACTCGGCGGCGTTCTTCTCCAGCGTCTCCACCTGAACGCGGGACAGCTCGTCCTTGATCAGCGCGGCACGCGGCGTGCCGTCGGTCGGCGTGTTGTGATCGGCGGTGGCCAGCGTGCGGTCGGGGCGCCGGACCTTGCGGCCGTTGAGACGTAGCCCGTCAAAGGCTTGGGGGCTGGTGACCTCGTGCACCAGGTGCAGGTCGATGTAGAGCAGGCCCGAGGCTACTTCGTGGCGCTCCCAGATCTTGTCGAACAGCGATTTGCCCATAGTCAGCTCCTTCTCAGTCCGGCTGTCACAACCACGGTCAGGGTTGCTTGGTCGTTTCCACGGTTCTCAAAATGGTGGGGCAGGTCGGCGTCAAAGGTCACCGAGTCACCGGCGTCCAGCGCATAGGACTCCCCGTCACATGCCAGCACAACGGTCCCGCTCTGGATCAGAGCGGTCTCGCGGCTGCCGGGCGCGTGCATCGGCGGGTCGTCCGGGCCGCCCGTGGCGGCACCCGGAGCGAGCGTGTGCACGGACAACTCCGCCCGCTGGCCCGGCAGCGGCGGCGTGACGATCTCATAGGAATGTCCCGGCACCCCGGTCGGACCGGCACGGCGCTCCCCCGCGCGGACCACGCTGACCGAGCCGCCCTCATCCAGGCGTAGCAGCTGGGACAGGCGCAGATCCAGGCCGTCGGCGATCTTCGCGGCAACCAGCAGTGTCGGACTCGTGTCGCCGCGCTCAACCTGGGAGAGCATCGGCGCGGACACCGAGCAGCGGTCCGCCAGCTCCCTCAACGAAATACCCATCGCCTCACGCAGTGCCTTGACCCGCGCACCGAGCACACGCGCGCTGGGGACCTCGTCGGTCGCGCGCCGACGTCGTTCCGGAGTTTCGGTTGCCACGGCGCTGTACGCTATCACATACGTTCGTTATCGCATACGGTGACAAGATGGGGGCATGGACTTGAAGCTCAGCGCTGGGCTGCGCCGGGAACTGGTCAGCGCGATCCGCGCCAACGGCGCGTGCCGGAGCGACGCCGTCGCCGCGGCGTTCGCCGCGATCCCGCGTGAAGCGTTCCTGCCGGAGCTGGCTGACACCGAAGGCTTGGAGGCGGTTTACACCGATGACGCGATCATCACCAAGCGCAACCGTGGCGGCGAGCCGCTGTCCTCCTCCTCTCAACCGTCGATGATGGCGGCGATGCTTGAGCTGCTTGCGGTCAACCCCGGTGACAACGTGCTGGAGGTCGGCCTCGGTACCGGCTACAACGCCGCCCTGCTCAAGCATCTGACGGGCCCCGGCGGCCGTGTCTCGAGCGTCGACGTCGATCCGACGATCGTCAGCCGCGCCGCGCGGCACCTGGCCGAACTGGGCGTCGAGGTCGACACGATCTGTGGCGACGGCCGTCACGGACACGCCGCCAACGCGCCGTATCAGCGGATCATCGTGACCGCGGCCGCTGAAGGGGTGACAGGGGCCTGGACGGAGCAGCTTGCGCCCGAAGGCCGTCTGGTCGCCCCGATCCGCAGAGCCCGGGGCCGCACCGACGCCCAGCTGATCCCCGCCTTTGAGCTCCGTGACGGCGTGCTCAGACAGGTCGATCAGACGCGCGGGTTCTTCATGGGGCTGCACGACTGAAGGACCGATACCTTTGGCGCCATGGCCAGCGCACCAGACATGCTCGTGCTCGGCGGCGGCGGCGTGTTGGGCGAGGCCTGGATGGGCGGCTTGCTCGCCGGCTACGAGGACGCGACCGGCTACAAGCTCGCGGACTGCGAGGCGTTCCTTGGCACCTCCGCCGGGTCGATCGTCGCCGCGCGGATCGCGGCCGGCAGAGCACTGCCCCGCCCGGGCGGAAAGGCTGACCTGCTGCCCACGGTGCCTGAGGTTCGGTTCCGCCGGGTCCCGGCCGCGGTGGACACAGTCGTAGCACCGGTGCTGAATGTGGCCCAGCACTCGCTGGCGCCGTTGGCGGCGGCGGCAGCCGCACTGCGGACACCGATCTCAAGCCTGACCACGCCGGCGGCTGAGCTGGCATTGGCGCTGAGCGCCCCGTTCGCGGAGGCGGCGCTCGGGGTCACCACGCCCGCAGGGGCATTGGCGCGGATCGCCGCACTGAAGGCGCTACCGCGCGCATCGGGAACGCTCGGGGCGCTGCGCGAGAGCCTGGAGCGCCAACAGCTCAGCTTTGACGGGCGGCTGTTGGTGGCCGCCGTCGACCGTGCCACCGGGCGGCGGGTGATCTTCGGCGCGCCGGGCGCGCCCGAGGCGAGCGTGGCAGACGCCGTGATCGCCTCCTGCACGGTCCCGTGGCTGTTCGCGCCGGTCCCGATCGGTGGCGCCGAGTACGTCGACGGCGGCGTCTGGAGCCCGGCGAACCTCGACGCCGCGCCGGTCAAACGCGGCACCCGGGTCCTGTGTCTGAACCCGACCGCGGGGCTGCGCGGGCCGAGCGCGGTGCTCAGCCTGGCGCGCAACGCCTCACGGTCGGTCACCGGCTTTGAGGCGACGGTGCTGAAGGCGCGCGGAGCCGAGGTCTCAGTTATCGCCCCAAACCGGGAAGCCGGGCTGGCGATGAGCCCCAACCTGATGGCCTTCGGCCCGCAGGAGGAGGTTCTCGCCGCCGGTTACCGCCAGGGCCTGGCGCTGGCCGCGGCGTAGCTGCGGGGCACCAAATTCAAAACTTGGTGCCCCGGTCAGCAGCTCAAGGCGTTGCCACATCCTCGGCGACCACGCGCGCCCGGCGCAGCGCGGTTGACAGCGCACGCACGTAGGCCCGGGCCGCCGCGTCGATGATGTCGGTGGACAGCGCCTGGCCCGCGCCGGTGGCAGCGTCGATCTCCAGCACGACCGAGGTCTCGCCCAGCGCGTCATCACCGCCGGTGACCGCCCCGATCCGGAACTCGCGGAGCTTGGCGTCGACACCGGTTGCGGCGGCGATGGCGCGGAAGACCGCGTCGATCGGGCCGTCGCCGGTGAACGACCCCTCGAGGACCTGCCCCTCGGGGTTCCGGATCCCGACCTTGGCGAACGGCGGCCGGGCCGAGGACGCGTCCACGTCGAAGAACTCCAGGCTGAAGTCATCCTCGCCCTCGCGCAGCTCGTCGGTGACCAGCGCCTCCAGATCCATAGCGGTGACCTGCTTCTTCTTGTCCGCGATCTCCTTGAAGCGCTTGAACGCGGTGTTCAGTGCCTGGCCGTCCACCTCGATCCCCATCTCTGAAAGCGCGTCCTTCAGCGCGTGGCGACCGGAGTGCTTGCCAAGCACCAGATGGTTGGAGTCCAGCCCGATTGATTCGGCATCCATGATCTCGAACGTTGAGCGGTCCTTCAGCACCCCGTCCTGGTGGATTCCGGACTCGTGCGCAAACGCGTTGGCACCGACGATCGCCTTGTTGGGCTGCACCGGGTAACCGGTCAGGCGCGAGACGATCCGTGAGGTCCGCGCGATCTCCCGGGTGACCGCCTGGGTGTGCAGGCCGAGCTCGTTCCGGCGCGTGTCCAGCAGCATGATCACCTCCTCCAGAGAAGTGTTGCCAGCACGCTCGCCGATCCCGTTGACCGCGCACTCGACCTGCCGCGCCCCGGCCTGGATGCCGGACAGCGAGTTGGCGACCGCAAGCCCCAGGTCGTCGTGGCAGTGCACTGACAGGACCACGTCTGCCAGCTCCGGCACCAGCTCATACAGGCGGGTCAGGAACGCCGCGTACTCGTGGGGCAGCGTGTAGCCGACCGTGTCGGGGATGTTGATCGTGGTGGCGCCCTCAGCGATCGCGATCTTCAGCACTTCGGCGGTGAACTCGACGTCTGAGCGCGTGGCGTCCATCGGCGAGAACTCCACGTCCTCAACAAATGACTTGGCGTGAGCGACCGCCGCGCGGGTCATGCCGAGCACGTCCTCACGCGTGTTCTGCATCTGATGCTTGATGTGGATGTCAGACGTGGACAGGAACGTGTGGATCCGGCGTGCGGGCGCGTCCTGGATCGCCTCCGCCGCGCGCTCGATGTCGGGGAACTGGGCGCGGGCCAGGCCCGTGATGATCGGTCCGTCGACCTGGCGGGCGATCAGCTGGACCGCCTCAAAGTCGCCGGGTGAGGCAATCGGGAAGCCGGCCTCGATCACGTCGACCCCGAGCCGCGCGAGCTGCTGGGCGATCTCCAGCTTCTCCTGGGGCGTCAGGCTGATGCCGGGCGACTGCTCACCGTCGCGCAGCGTCGTATCGAAGATCAGTACTTGGTTGGGGTCCCGCGATGGGGTCATCTGAATGCTCTCCTTGGAAGATCTACTCGGTCTGCTGCTTCATGGTTCGCGGCTACAAGCGGCCGCCGGCGCGCTATTCCCCCCGGAGGGGGAGCAGGAGAAGCAGGAGGTGCGAGAAGCGAGAGAACATCGCTGCCCGGGAGGATACAGAACGGAGAGCCACGCCAGAGCGCGGGAACCTGTTGACGGGGCGGGCAGGCCGGCCCGCTCGCAACGGCCGGGGGGTCGCGAGCGGGCGGCTGACATGCCCCACTTCGTCGTGTCCGCAGCTAAGCGGTCACGCCACGCCCCCCTTGCCTCCGGGAATCAGGAAGCACACCCTTGGCCCAAGAAGCAACGCGTGCCGGAAGGGTGCCTCCCGCGCGCGGGCAGCGCAATGGGGGAAAACCCTACCTCCCCGATTTCCCTGCATCTATAGGGATCACAGCGGCAACCAGTCTGCTTGACTATTGGTCAGGGATGGCGCCCGTCACTTCATGGACGAACTTGACAGGCCGCGCCCAGAGCGAACTGGCCGCGCGTCCCAGCACCGACGCCCTGGCCTTCGTGGCAGCGCTAACGGTCGGCGCGGTAGCGGTCGTGGCAGCCGTCGCCTCTCACCGCTTCAACGCGTCGGCTGACCTGCTCGGCGCGACATCAGCGGCGAGCTACATCGTCTGCGCGGCAGCTGTGCGCGGGCATGCGCCCAGGCGTTTGGTGTTCCTGCTGCTACTGGCCGGCGCGGGCCGCTTCATGGGCGAGCTGCGCTACTCCAACGTCGAGGTGATCCGGATCGTCGGCTGGACGCTGCGGGACCTGTATGACCCGGTTCTGGCGCATCTGTGCCTGAGCTTCCCGACCGGCCGGCTGCCGAACCGCGCCTCACGGGTGATGGCCGCGGTCGCGTACCTCACCTCGGTCGGCCTGGCGATCGTCCGCGACATCATCGCGCCCGACTACGGCGGCGCGCACATCGGACCGCCGCTGCACTTCCTGTACATCGCCGGCGCGGGCGACGTGATCCGCATGATCCAGAACGTCGTCGAGCTGATACTGGTCGTGATCATCGCGCCGATGGTCGTGGCGCGGGCCCGGCGCGCACGCGGGTTCGCGCGCTTCAGCCTGTTCGGGGGCGCGATCGCGTTCACCGCGATCTCACTGGTCGTGGCCGCGGTGGCAGACAGCGCAACCAACGACCCGAGCACGCCGATGAGCGGCGGGGTCGAAACGTTCGCTTCGCTTGGCGTGATGGTCGCGGCGGTGGGCATCACCAGCGGCGTGCTGTCACTCGACCGGATGCGCGCGCGACTCGCGCTGATCGCGTTGCAGAACCCGGAGCCCAGCCTGTTCCAGGGTGAGCTCGCGCTGACCCTCGGCGATCCTCAACTGCGTCTGCTCGTCGGCGATGCGCGGGCTACACCAGCTACCGGGCAGGTCGCCACCCCGCTGTCACGGGAGGGCAAACAGCTTGGCACCCTCGTCCACCAGGCGGGGATCGACGCCGATCCGGAGCTACTGGAGCTAGTGACGGCGTTGGCGACCCGTGCGCTCGTGGCGCACTCGGCCCCGAAGAAACCGCCGGAACCGGACCCGGACGTGCCAGAGGACCCGGGCGCCGGAACCCCGACAGAACAGCACAGCGCGTTTGAGCCGGTGCTCGACGCGCACGTCCAAGCCCTGGTCGCCCAGCTCACCACCCGCCAGCGTGACGTCCTGGAGCTGCTCTCAGACGGGCACAGCAACAACGCGATCGCCAACCGCTTGGGGATCTCCCCCAAGACCGTGGAGAAGCACGTCCGCGACGTGTATGAGGCGCTGGAGCTGCCGGCGGAGCTGCGCGCCAACCGGCGGGTCGCCGCGGCCCTGGCCTGGCGTTCGGCGACAGGCCAGGACGGCCGGAGCGACGACGGTTAGATCTCGACCGTGCGACCAGCGACGAAGCCCTCGATCGCGAGGATCTCGTCGACCACCGCGGCCGGGACGGGCTCTTCGGTCGTGACAACCATGGTTGCCAGCCCGTTCTTGTCCGCGCCCTCCTCCAGGTCGCGCCCGTGCCCGACGATCGAGGACCCGATGTTGATCCCGTGGCTGCCGAAGATCGTTCCGACCTTGCCGATGATCCCCGGTACGTCGTGGTAGCGGAACAGCGAGACATGCTCCTCGAGCTGCACCTGGAAGCGCTGTCCCCAGGCCTCCAACAGGTGCGGCCGGTGGCGCTGGCCGATGACCGTCCCGACCACGCGCACGGACTGCTCGCCGCTGGTCACCGTAACCCGGATCAGGTCCGTGTAGTCACGGGCCTGGTCTGAGGCCTCGGTCTCGACCTTGATCCCGCGCTCCTCCGCGAGGGACGGTGCGTTGACCTCGTTCACGTCTACCTTGGATTGCTCGCCTGCCGCTCCGCGACCGCCGGCCAACACGCCGATCAGCACGTTGACGCCCAGCAGCCGGTTGTCCCGGGCGCCGACGCCGCCGAGGAACTCGGTCTCGACCTTGTCGATCGACGGTCCGTCGATCAGCGCGGCGGCGATCTTGCCAAGCGACCTTGACAGGCCGACGAACGGCGTCAGCGCCGCCATGTCCTCAGCGGCGATCGCCGGGATGTTCACCGCGGTGGTGACCGAGCCGCCGGTCAGCGCGGCGACGATCTGCTCCGCAGCCTGGAACCCGGCGCGGTCGTTGGCCTCCGCGGTGGAGGCACCGAGGTGCGGGGTCACGACCACGTTCGGGTAGCCGAACAGCGGGTGCTCGGTTACGGGCTCTGACTGGAACACGTCAAGCGCGGCGCCGGCGACCTTGCCGGAGTCGATCGCGGCGACCAGATCCTCGTCCACGACCAGCGGTCCGCGGGCCACGTTCAACACGCGGACCCCGTCCTTGCACTTGTCCAGGACGTCCTTGTTCAGCCAGCCGACGGTCTCCGGGATCTTCGGCAGGTGCAGGGTCAGGAAGTCGGCGACCGCGTACACGTCCTCGGGGCTGGCCGCCTTGTCAACGCCCAGCTCGGCGTAGCGGTCGGCGGAGACCACGGGGTCATACGCGATCACGTTCATGCCGAAGCCCTTGGCCCGCTGGGCGACCAGCTGGCCGATCCGCCCGAAGCCGAGGATCCCGAGCGTCTTCTCATACAGCTCGACACCGGAGAACTTGGAGCGCTCCCACTTGCCCGAGGTCAGGCTGGCGTGTGCCTGGGGCACGTTCCTCGCCATCGCGAGCAACAACGCAACGGTGTGCTCCGCGGCGGTGATCACGTTCGACTGCGGCGCGTTGGCGACGACGATCCCGCGGCGGGTGGCGGCCGGCACGTCGACGTTGTCGACGCCGACGCCGGCACGCCCCACCGCGCGCAGCTTCGGTGCCGCCTCAATCAGGGTCTGGTCGACCTTCGTGCCCGACCGGATCAGGATGCCGTCGTAATCGGCGATCTTCGCGGCCAGGTCGTCGCGGCTCCAGTCAAAACCGAGGTCCACGTCGAAGTGCCGCTTGAGCAGCTCGATGCCGGAGTCGCCGACCTTCTCGGCAACCAGCACCTTCTTTCGCGTACCGGTCGCGGCGGCGGGGGTCTCAGGGGTGGTCGTGCTCATGCGGTGTGCTCCAGGACGTAGTCGATGGATGCCGTCAGCGCTCGGGCGTCGGCCGGGTCTGTTGCGGGGAAGGTGGCTATCCGCAGCTGGTTGCGTCCCAGCTTGCGGTACGGCTCGACGTCGACGATGCCGTTGGCGCGCAAGGTGGAGGCCAGCGCCGCCGCGTCGATGTGCTCATCGAAGTCGATCGTGACGACGACGTCAGAGCGCTTGGCGGGATCCTGTACGAACGGGGTCGTGCCCGTGCGCTCCACCGCCCACTTGTAGATGTGGCCGGAGCACTCGGCGCTGCGGCCCGTGGACCAGGCGAGACCGCCGTTCTGGTTGATCCAGTCGATCTGCTCGGACAGCAGGATCAGCGTCGCCAGCGCCGGCGTGTTGTAGGTCTGGTCCTTGCGGCTGTTGCTCAGAGCGGTGCTGAGCGACAGGAACTCGGGGATCCAGCGCTCCGGTCCGGTGGTCGGCCGGTCGGCCTCGATCTGCTCAATCCGCTGAATCGCCGCCGGGCTCAGCAGCGCCAGCCACAAGCCGCCATCGGAGGCGAAGCCCTTTTGCGGCGCGAAGTAGTACGCGTCCGCGTTGGCTACGTCCACGCTCAGCCCGGCCGCGCCTGAGGTCGCGTCGATCAGCACCAGTGCGTCGTCCGGCGCGCCCTGGGGCCGCAGCACCGGCACCTTCACGCCCGTGGAGGTCTCGTTGTGAGCCCAGCTGATCGCGTCCGCCTGTGCCTCATGTGCCGGGGTTCCGGCGGCGTTCGGGTCGGGAGCGTCGCCGGGCTCGGCCTTGACCACGACCGGGTCCGCCAGGAACGGCGCACCCTCCGTGACCTTGGCGAACTTCGAGGAGAACTCGCCGTAGCTGAGGTGCAGGCCGCGGCGCTTGATCAGGCCCGCGGCCGCCGCGTCCCAGAACGCCGTGGTGCCGCCGTTGCCGAGCAGCACCTCATAGCCGTCGGGCAGCTTGAACAGCTCGGCCAGACCCTGGCGCACGGAACCGACGACCTGCTTGACCGGCTTCTGGCGGTGGGAGGTACCGAGCACAGACTCCCCGGAGGCGACCAGCGCATCAAGCTGGGCGCGGCGCACGCGTGACGGACCCGCACCGAAGCGGCCGTCTGCGGGCTTGAGGTCGTCAGGGATCTTCACAGCTGTGTCGGGCACGGTCTCCTCCGGAGGATTGTCTTGGGGGAACCTACATGCCCAGGCGCGCGGCTATGTGAAGAGTCGGTCGCTTCCTGGTGGTCGATTCCACCTCAGGCCCCGAGCAGGGCCAAGCGCCAGTCACGCCGACGCCGAAAAGCTTACAGGTCTCTCCTTCCCGATGCGAGTCAACCCCAGAATCAATCCCCGGGTTGAGTCCCGAACCAACCCCCGGGCCGATGACAGGCGCGCGCGTTCGCGGGATCGTTTCTGCCAGGCGAGATACCCCGAGGAGCGACGCGATGTACGACTACTTCCCCCAGACTGACATCCGGATCGGTGATGCCGAACGCGAGGCCGTGGCTGAGCAGCTGCGCCAGGCACACGCCGAGGGCCGCCTCGATTCCGTCGAGTTTGAGGAGCGCATCGAGCGCTGCAACGCCGCCAAGTTCGGCGCCGACCTGCGCGCGCTGACCGCCGACCTACCGAGCGGCGCCCCCGCGGGCCCGCTTCCCCACATGGCCGTCGGCCACCCGCCGCAACGGACATTCATGCTGGTAGTGGCCGTGTTCGCCGCGATCGCGGTAACCGGTGCGGTGATCCATGCCGTGTTCCACATCTTCTGGATCTTCCCGCTGCTGTTCATCGCGAGGATGCTGTCTTTCGGCCGCGGCCGGCGGCACTGGGGCCAGCAGCGCGCCGGCTACTGACACCTACTCCGCGAAGCTGGTGTCGATCCAGTCCATCCGCGAGCGCAGGTCCTTGCCGACGCCCTCTACCTGGGTGCCGGCCTGCTCGGAGCGCATCCGCTTGAAGTTCTCCTGACCGGCGTTGTTCTCGGCGATCCACTCGCGCGCGAACTCGCCGGATTGGATCTCGGCCAGGATCCGCTTCATCTCCTGGCGTGTCTGGTCGGTGATCACGCGCTTGCCGCGGGTGTAGTCGCCGTACTCCGCGGTGTTGGAGATCGAGTAGCGCATCCCCGACAGGCCCTTCTCATACATCAAATCGACGATCAGCTTCAGCTCGTGGAGGCACTCGAAGTAGGCCATCTGCGGGTTGTAGCCGGCTTCCACCAGGGTCTCGTACCCGGCCTGGACCAGCTCTGAGGCGCCGCCGCACAGCACGGCCTGTTCGCCGAACAGGTCGGTCTCGGTCTCCTCCTTGAAGGTCGTCTCGAACACGCCGGCGCGCGTCAGGCCGATGCCCTTCGCGTAGGCCAGCGCGACCTTCTGAGCGTTCCCGGTCGCGTCCTGGTGGATCGCGATCAGGCCGGGGATGCCGGTGCCTTCCTCATACAGGCGCCGGACCAGGTGGCCCGGGCCCTTGGGCGCGACCAGCGCCACGTCAACGTCCTTGGGCGGGACGACGGTCTCATACAGGACGCTGAAGCCGTGGCCGAACAGCAGCAGGTTGCCGGGCTGGATTCCGCCTTGGACCTCCTCCCAGACCTTGCCGTGCAGCTCGTCGGGGACGAGCAGCTGAACCACGTCGCCGGCGGCGGCCGCGGCGGCGGGATCGAGCACCTTGAGGCCGTTGGCCTCGGCCTTCGCGACGCTCGCGGAGCCGGGCCGCAGGCCGACTACGACGTCTACCCCCGAGTCCTTGAGGTTCAGCGAGTGGGCATGGCCTTGGGACCCATACCCGATGATCGCGACGGTCTTGCCGTCCAGGACGTGGAGATCAGCATCGGAGTCGTAAAACATGCTTGGAGCGTACTTACTCGGGGCGGGGACTTTGAGTTCCCCGCCCCGATGTGGACGCTCCGCAGGTTCCCCGCTGCCCCGCCGCCACGCCGGCAGCTGGAGGAACCCCGGTTAGAACTGGTTGGCCAGGTTCATCACGGAGTTGACGTACGCCTTGGTGTCGTTGTACATCCCGTTCTTCTGGATCGAGTCCAGGCCCTGGTAGTAGGCGGCCGCGGCGCCGGAGTTCGAGCCGGTGCGCTGCACCAGGGTGTGCAGCAGGCGCGCGCCGGCGGCGACGTTGCCATAGGCGCTGTCCGGGTTCAGCGGGGCGCCGGGCTTGCTGTCGTAGGTGTTGATCCAGTTCCAGGTGTTCGGCTCGATCTGCATCACGCCGACGGCGCCGGTCGGTGACACCTCGTCGTTGTTGAACCCGCTCTCCTGGTCGGCGATCGCCGAGGCGAAGCTCGGATCGACGCCGTCAATCGAAGCCTCGGAGCCGACCTGGCTGGGCGTGACGCGCTCATTGGTCGGGTAGGGCCCGTTGTCGGGACCGCTTGACTGCTGGTTCCCGCTGCCGGTCGCGCCGGTATCCGCGGAGGTCTCCTCGCTGGTCGACGAGCCTGAGCTGTCGCTGCCGGTGCTCGTTGATGAGCTCGACGGCATCGTCAGGCTGGTGCCGGCCTGCAGCGGGCTGTCGGTGCTGACGCCGTTCAGGGCAGCCAGTCGCGATGCGCTGACGCCTTCACGCGCCGCGATCTCGGACAGCGTGTCACCGGGCTGGACGGTGTATCCGCCGGCGCTCTGAGACGAGCTGTCCTGGGTTGAGGAGGACGAGCTGTCGCTGGTCTGGCTCGATGAGCTCGTGTCGGAATCTGACGACGCGCCCGAGCTGTCCGAGCTCGCGGCCGGCGGGATCTCGATCACCTGACCGGGTGTGAGCGGACTGGACGCCGACAGCCCGTTAGCTTCCGCCAGGGTCGTCGGGTTGATGCCATCCGCGACGGCGATCGACTCGATGCTCTCACCGGGCGTTACTACATGGCCGTAGTCGGCCGCGGCGCTGGCGGGCACCGCAAGGGCGACCGCTGAGGTCGCCGCGATAACTGCGGTCTTCTTGACGTGCATGACGCAAGTGTTGACCGTCCTGTGATGGAAGAAAAGCCCTGCAAACGACCTACCAAATTGCAATGTGTCGATCTACTGAAGGAGATCGTCAAACGGTCGCGACGGAGGCCAGCGCGCGCATCGGGGCAGCGACGCTTCCGTCGCTCTGGAGGTAGGGTTCCGCGCGGCGGCGGATCTCCTCACGGACCTGTGCCCGCTGCATGTCGTCGAGCTGGCGCCACATGGCTCCGAAGCTTGCCGAACGATCCACGACCGTACCTATCCAGTCAACCACTGACTCATACCGTTCAGGGACCGCGACCTCTGCCACGTCGAGCTCCAGGAAGCCCGCTTCCTCATGCAGTCGCCTGAGCAGGCCCGGCTCTGACAACGCAAACGCTCCCGGGCCCTCCGTCTCGCCCAACAGCTCAAGCGCGGCGGCCGCGTCGCGCAGCAGGCTGAATGCCGCGTTGACGCCCGGAACATCCCAGACGCCGAGCACCAGGCGCCCGCCGGGCGCCAGCACGCGCCGGCATTCGCGCAGCGCGGCGGCGGGGTCCACCGCGAACATCAGGCCGAAGCGGCACATGATCACGTCAACGCTGGCGGCGGGCAGGTCGATCCACTCGAGCTGCAACCGGCCGAACTCGACGTTCTCCACCCCGTGCTCCTTCGCGCGCTCGCGGGCGGCGTCCACCATCGACTCGACCGCGTCGCTGCACAGGACCTTGGTCGGCGCTACCCGCGGTGCGGCCAGCAGGCTCAGGTCTCCGGGACCGGCGGCCAGCTCGACTACCCGGACCCCCGGTGCCAGCTCACTCTTGTCCAGCATCCAGTTACTGAGGGGCGCCAGCCACTCACGCGTGCGCTCGGCCTGGCGAGCCCAGCCGCCGGATGCGGAGTCCCAGTTGTCGAGCAGCTGCTCGCGCTGTTCATCCGTCATTCGCGCGTGGCCTCGAGTGCCTCGAGGATCGTCGTGATCGCCACGCCCTTGTTTTCCAGGACCGCGGCGATCGAGAACAGACGCTGGATCCCCTTCAGACCGAACCCGTCTTCTTGGAGCTCCTTGATCACCCGCAGCTGCTCGATCTGCTCGGCGCCGTAATAGCCCACACGGGCCTTCACCTCCGGTGGGCTGACGAGCCCGCGCGCTTGGTGCGAGCGAATGTTCCGGACCGTCATGCCGGTCTTAGCCGCAAGCTGCTCAATCGTGAGCTTGTTCGGTGATTCGATCCGGGGAGTTGTCGCCATAGCTTGGAGGCGATCATACCGTCATCTGATGTCACATCAGTTGACGACGTAGCAGCTTTCCGGACGGCGTGCGCGGCAGCTCCGCGACTATCGCGACGTGTCTTGGCGTCTTGAACCGCGCGAGGTGCACACGACAGAAGGCTTGGAGCTCTGCGGGTTCGACGCGCTGCCCTTCCCGCAGCACCACCTTCGCCGCCAGCGCCTCACCCCATTCACTGTCGGGGCGGCCGAATACGCCCGCCTCGGCCACGGCTGGGTGCTGCTCCAGCACCGCTTCCACCTCGCTCGGGGCGATGTTCTCGCCGCCGGAGACGATCGTGTCGGATTTGCGCCCGATGATCTGGAGCCGCCCGGCTTCGTCCAGGCGCGCCAGGTCCCCGGTGCTCAGCCACCCGTCCGGACCGAGCGCGCCGGGTGCGACCACGCTGCCGCGCACCGCAAGTTCGCCGTCCGGGGCGATCTTCAGCTCGACCCCGTGCAGCGGGCGGCCGAGGGTCGCGATCTGGGAGCAGGCTTCGGTCATCCCGTAGGTCGGGGCTACCGGGACGCCGCACGCTTCTGCGCGTGTCAGCAGGCCTGGCGGGATCGGCCCACCGCCGAGCAGCGCCCAGCGCAGCGTCGGCGGGTCGGCCAGCCCCGCGTCCAACAGCCGTGAGAGCATCGTCGGCACCACTGAGATCAGCGTGATCTTCCGGGACGGGTCCATCAGCTCGCGGAGCACAGACTCGGTCTCATAACCCTGGTGCGCGACGACGGTGGTCGCGTAGATGGCTGAGCGCATCAGGATCATCAGGCCGCCCACGTGCGCCAGCGGCATTACCGCCAGCCAGCGCTCGTCCGGGTCCAGGCCGAGCGCGAACGCGGAGCCGGCCGCGTTGGCGAACACGTTCGCGGCGGTCAGCTCGACCGGTTTGGGTGCCGAGGTTGTGCCCGAGGTATGCATCAGCGCGACCGTGCCCGGCGTCTGTGCCCTTCCCGGCACGCGGCGCCGCTGCTGCTCTTCTGCGCTCAGGCGTGGATCTATCGGTACCGCAGCGCCACCGGCCAGCAGGCAGCCATGCAGTGCCTCCGCAAACTGGACCCGGTCGGCCTGTTCCAGGGGGACGCGCTCCCCCGGCTCCACGTCCGGACGGCGCCGTCGCGCCCGCGCGAGCAGATCTCTGTAGCTCAGCTTCGTGTCCGCCAGCTCCAGCGCGGTTGCCTCGGGTCGTAGCAGCGCGGCACGTTCAAGCCAGTCGGGCATTGCGCACACGGTAGTCTGGCCGCCGATGTCCCATAGTTGGAAGCAGGCCCACACCTACCAGGACATCCGCTACGAGCTCGGTGAGAGCGACGCGGCGGGTGTCGCCAAGATCACGATCAACCGTCCGCAGGTCCGCAACGCGTTCCGCCCGGAGACGGTGATCGAGCTCTCAGATGCGTTCGAACGCGCCCGCGAGGACCCCTCTGTGGGGGTGATCGTGCTCACCGGTGAGGGCCCGCTCGCCTTCTGCTCCGGCGGTGACCAGCGCGTCCGGACCGCCCACGGCGGGTATGCCTCAGACGCCGACCCGGCCGATGCGGGACATCAGACGGCGGTCGGCCGCTTCCACGTGACCGACCTGCACGTGCAGATCCGCCGCCTGCCCAAGCCGGTGGTGGCAATGGTCGCCGGCTACGCGGTGGGCGGCGGTCACGTCCTGCAGGTCGTCTGTGACCTGACGATCGCCGCTGACAACGCGATCTTCGGCCAGACCGGCCCGAAGGTTGGTTCCTTCGACGGCGGCTTTGGCGCCTCGGTGCTGTCGCGTCTGGTCGGCCCGAAGAAGGCCAAGGAGATCTGGTTCCTGTGCCGTCAGTACAGCGCCGAGCAGGCACTGGACATGGGGCTGATCAACACGGTCGTGCCGCTGGAGCGGCTGGAGGCCGAAACGGTGAGCTGGTGTCGTGAGATGCTTGCCCTGTCCCCCTTCAGCCTGCGCTTGTTGAAGGCTTCCTTCAACGCGGATGAGGACGGCCTCGCGGGCATTCAGCAGCTGGCACACGACACGAACCTGCTGTTCTACATGAGCGAGGAAGCCGCCGAGGGGCGCCAGGCCTATCTGGACAAGCGCGCGCCCGATTTCTCCCAGTTCCCGTACCGCGCGTGAGCTCGCCCTCCCTGTCAAAGCCCAGTGGGCTGCGCATCTGGCTGATGGCCAGCCGACCGCGGACGCTGCCGGCCGCTGTTGCGCCCGTGTTCGTCGGAACCGCGCTGGCCGAGTATCAGAACCAGTTTCACTGGCTGCGGTTTGTCGCGACGCTGCTCGGCGCGATCCTGATCCAGGTCGGCGCGAACCTGTCAAACGACTACTCCGATGCACGCCGCGGCGCCGACACCGAGGACAGGCTGGGCCCGGTCCGCGTGACCGCCGGCGGGCTGGTGCCACCGCGTCAGGTGCTGATCGCAACGTATGTGACCTTCGCCCTGGCCGTGCTGGTCGGCGTCTATCTGATCGCTGTTGCCGGCTGGGTGTTGCTGGCCATAGGTGCCGCGTCTATCGCCGCCGGGGTCCTTTACACCGGCGGTCCGCGCCCGTACGGCTATGAGGGCCTCGGTGAGGTGTTTGTGTTCCTGTTCTTCGGGATCGTCGCTGTCGCCGGGACCTACTTCGTCCAGACTAAGACCGTGGACTGGCAGGCCTTTGCCCTGGCGGTGCCGGTCGGCCTACCCGTGACCGCCATCCTTGTGGTCAACAACACCCGGGATATCGACACTGACCGCCGCGCCGGCAAGCGCACGCTGGCAGTACGCATGGGCCGCGAGCGCTCCCGACGCTTCTACGCGGCCCTGCTGGCCGGCGCGTACGTCTTGTTGGTGCCGACCTTGCTCGCCGGCGATTTTCAGCTGTGGCTGTTGTTGCCGCTGATCTCCGTGCCGCTTGCCCTACGGCTGACCCAGACGATGTTTGAGACCAGCCACGGCCCCGCGCTGAACGGCGTCCTGGCCGGCACCGGCCAGCTGCAGCTGGCATTTTGCGTCCTGCTCTCCGCTGGGCTTCTGCTCAGCAAGTGAATGCGGCTTTCAGCCACCCTCCTGCATGCCAAATGGTGCGCACCGCTACACGCCGCACACGGCGATGCTGAGACCCCACGCCCGCTGATCCTCGTCACGCTGGAGGCGGAGGACGGCAGCATCGGCCACGGCGAGGCCGCCCCGCTTCAGGCCTATGACGGCGTCTCAGCTGAGGACGTGCTGGGCGCCCTGGACGCCTGTCGGCCGGCGCTGGATCACCACCACGGCTGGGACCATGCGGCAGCCCTGGCGTCGTGTTCTGAGCGGACGACCCTCGCTCCCGCCCTGGCCGCGATCGACCTGGCCCTCTGGGACCTGGCCGGCCGCCTGTCCGAGCAGCCTGTCTGGCGGCTGTTGGGCGCCGCGACCGCGCCGGGCGTGCAGCTGAACGCGACGATCGGAGCTGAAGCGCCGGTACAGGCCGCGGCGGCCGCCCGCGCGGCCGTGCTCGCGGGGTTCCGCTGCGTGAAGCTCAAGGTCGGCCTGGGTGAGGACGTTGCCCGTGTCTCCGCGGTCCGCGCCGCGGTCGGCCCCGATGTCGCGATCAGGATCGACGCCAACGGCGCCTGGCCCGATGCTGCCTCGGCCTTGTCCGCGCTGGCCGGCTTGGAGGGCTTTGACATCGAGCTCTGTGAGGAACCCGTTCACGGGCTCTCTGAACTCGCCGCGGTCACGCGGGACACGCCGATCCCGATCGCCCTGGACGAGTCCGCAGGCACCCACGACGCCTTCCAGCTTCCGGTCGCCTCCGCCATGTGCCTGAAGATCTCCCGCTGTGGCGGGATCAACGGCTTGCTCCGCACCCACGAGCAGGCCCGCCGTGCCGGCTATGACACGTACCTGTCCTCCACCCTGGACGGACCGCTCGGGATCGCCGCCGCACTGCACGCGGCGGCCGTTGCCGTCCCCCAGCGGCCTTCCGGACTGGCGACGCTCGACCGCTTTGACGCCCCGCTGCCGTTCCAGCCGGTCCAGGGTCACCTCGCCCCGCCGTCCGGCCCTGGACTGGGTGACGAGCTGGTCGACTGGTACGCGGCATTGCGCGGCTAGCGCGTTTTGTTAGCTCCAACCGCCCTGGGAAGGTGTGACAAATGAGCACAGTTCGATCAACTTTGTGACCCAGGCGGTACATCTTCAAGTTTGCGACCCGGCCGTCACAGGCTGTGACCTGCAGTGCACGATCGTGCTCAACCGTTACGTGTTGCACGGGCTGTCGGAATAGACGCAACTTCGGCCGCGACCGCGTCGGGACGTTGGAGGTGGACCTGATGGCCCGCGCCGGGCACGATCACAACCCGCGCGTCGGGGATCCGGGAGGCCATCTGTGCTGCGATCGCACTGAACTTCGTGTCGCGCTCGCCGGCCAGCAGCGTGACCGGGATCTCCAACCGGTCAAGGGAGTGCCACAGCGATGGCAGCGCGCCGGTCCCGAGCCCTCGCAGCGTCGCGGCCAGGCCGGCCGGGGTGTTGTTCAGGCGATCCGCCCGTGCGCGCGCGGCCAGTTCCGGGCTCAGGTCCGCCAGCACCGGGGTCTTCGCCCAGCGGTCCGCGAACTCGGCCACGGTGTGGGCCTCGATCCAGTCCGCCAGCGCGGCGTCCTGGGAACGCCGCGCGGCGCGTTCTCGGGGATCTTCGATCCCCGGGCTGGCACCGATCAGAACAAGCCGCTTGATCCGTGCACCGACGCGGCGATCCAGCGCGGCGTGCAGGGCGATGCGGCCACCCTGGGAGTAGCCGACAAGCGTGCCCGGCGCGGGCAGCGCGGCAGCGATCTGGGACAAGGCGCCGGGAAGATCGGCCGCTGCCAGCGTTGGAGCCAGCGCCGGCCGGTCCAGCCGGGCCTGCACGGCCTGCCAGCAGGCTCCAGTGTTGCTGAAACCGTGCAGCAGTAGGATCGGCGCCTCCTCAGCCATGCCCCAATCATGACCGCGACAGACCAGAGCCTGCTGCTCCGCGCCCTGGTGGACGAGCTTGCCCGCGCTGGGATGCGCGAGGCCGTCACCGCACCGGGGTCGCGCAACTCCCCGATTATCCAGGCCCTCGTGAACGACCCGCGGCTGCGAGCCTTCTCCCAGATTGACGAGCGTTGCGCCGGCTTCTTCGCGCTCGGTGCAGCCAAGGCGTCGGGCCGGCCGGTGGCCGTGACGGTGACCTCGGGCACGGCCGTGGCCAACCTCCTGCCCGCCGTGATCGAGGCCCGAGAGGCCGGGGTGCCGCTGATCGTGATCAGCGCCGACCGGCCCGCGGAGCTGCGTGACGTCGGCGCCGGACAGACGATTGATCAGGTCAAGATCTACGGCTCGGCACCGAAATGGTTCTCCGAGCTGGACGTGTATGAGGCCGGCGCCGAGCGGATGCGCTGGGTCCGCTCGCTGGCCTGCCGCGCCTACTTCACAGCGCTGGCAGGACGTCCGGGGCCGGTGCATCTGAACGTCCCGCTGCGCGAGCCGCTGCTTCCCGAGCAGCCGCTGCCCGCCGACCCTGAGGGCGCGGGCGGTCGCGCCGGCGGCGCACCGTGGGTGACGATCGCAGGCGAGCAACCGCCCCAAACGCTGGAGGCACCGGCATCCAAGCGTCCACTCCTAGTGGCCGGTGAAGGGGCCGGCGCATCCGTTTCAAGGCTCGGTATCCCGGTGCTGGCGGACCCGCTGTCCGGAGCGCGGTCGGGCGCCTCAGCAATCGCCTACTACGACCTGATCCTCCGCTCTCCGAAGGCACGCGCTGAGCTCCGCCCGGACGCGATCTATCGGGTCGGCGGCCTGCCGACCTCAAAGCCGCTGCGCAACTGGCTGGCCGAGCTCCAGGAAGTGCCCCAGATCCAACTCGCTTCCGGGGGCGCGTGGATCGATCCGGCCGCGACCGTGAGGGCCCGTCATGACGGGCTGCCCGCGGGCATCGGTGCTAGCCCGGAGTGGCTGGACTCCTGGCGCGGGGGG
>JAFMRN010000253.1 GCA_017354065.1 Solirubrobacterales bacterium | reverse complement strand
ATCGAGATCGTGGAGCGCGCGCTGGAGACCCACGGCCCGCCGGTGTACGTGCGCAAGCAGATAGTCCACAACGCCCACGTCGTCGCCGACCTGGAGTCGCGCGGGGCGATCTTCGTGGACGAGCTGGATCAGGTGCCGGAGGGGGCGACCACGATCTTCTCCGCCCACGGCGTCTCCCCCGCGGTGCGGGCCGAGGCCGCCAGACGCAAGCTGCGGACCGTCGACGCGACCTGCCCGCTGGTCGCGAAGGTGCACGCCGAGGCGCGTCACTACGCTGACGCCGGCTTTGAGATCCTGCTGGTTGGCCATCAGGGCCATGAGGAGATCGAGGGCACCGTCGGTGAGGCGCCCGCGCGCACGCGTGTGATCGCCAGCGCGGATGAGGCCGAGTCCCTGGCGGTCGAGGATCCGGATCGCGTCGCCTACCTGACCCAGACGACGCTGGCGATCGATGAGACCGCGGATGTGGTGAACGCGCTGCGGGCGCGGTTCCCGCGGCTGCGTGAGCCGGCCTCCAGTGACATCTGTTATGCGACCCAGAACCGCCAGGATGCGGTCCGCGCGCTGGCCGCCGACTGTGACGCGGTGCTGGTCGTCGGCGCCGCCAACTCATCCAACTCGCGACGGCTGGTGGAGGTCGCTGAACGCGCCGGCACCCGCGCGGCGCTGGTTCCGGACGCGACCGAACTGCCACTGGAGCTGCTGCGCGGTGCGGCGCGCGTCGGCCTGACGGCGGGGGCGTCAGCCCCCGAGTCACTGGTCCAGGGTGTTGTCTCTGCGCTCTCCGGCCTGGGAGCGGTCCGGACCTCGGAACGCGCTGTCACCCAAGAGGACATCCACTTCAAACTGCCACCTGACTGAGGAGAACCCATGCCAGTCCCATTGCGACAATCACTTCACATGGGGGCTTACCTCGCCAAGCAAAAGTTGGCGCGTAATGACAAGTTCCCGTTGATCGTCGAGCTGGAGCCGCTGTTTCAGTGCAACCTCGCGTGTGAAGGCTGTGGAAAAATTCAACAGCCCGATCACGTCCTGCGCCAACGGATGTCAGTCGACCAGGCTGTCGGCGCGATCGAGGAGTGCGGCGCGCCGATGGTGTCAATCGCCGGCGGTGAGCCGCTGATCCACCCGGAGATAGACACGATCGTCGCGGAGCTGATCGCGCGCAAGAAGTTCGTGTACCTGTGCACCAACGCGCTGTTGATGGAGAAGAAGCTGGCGAAGTTCAAGCCCTCTCCGTACTTCTCCTGGGCCGTGCACATTGACGGCCTGGCAGAACGCCATGACGAATCGGTGGCGCGCGTCGGCACCTTTGACAAGGCCGTTTCGGCGATCAGGGCGGCCAAGGAGCAGGGCTTCCGCGTCACCACCAACACGACCTTCTTCACCCATGACACGCCGGAGACGGTCCGCTCGGTCCTGGACTTCCTCAATGACGAGCTCGAGGTCGACCAGATGATGATCTCCCCCGCCTACGCCTATGAGAAGGCGCCGGATCAGGAGCACTTCCTGGGCGTGACCCAGACCCGGGAGCTGTTCAAGGCGGCGTTTGCCGGCGGCAAGCGCAAGAAGTGGCGCTTGAACCACTCGCCGCTGTTCCTGGACTTCCTGGAGGGCGAGGTCGACTTCCAGTGCACGCCCTGGGGCATCCCCAGCTACTCACTGTTCGGCTGGCAGCTGCCCTGCTACCTGATGGCGGACGGGTACGTGAAGACCTACAAGGAGCTGATCGAGAACACCGACTGGGACGCCTATGGCCGCGGCAAGGATCCGCGCTGTGAGAACTGCATGGCCCACTGCGGCTATGAGCCCACGGCGGTGCTGGAGACCACCAAGTCAGTCAAGCAGTCGCTGCGCGCCTTCGTTCAGGCCTGACAGATGTCAAGCTGAAGCGATGCGCGTTTTGGTCGTCGAGGACGAGCCGAAGCTGGCCGAGCTGATCCGCCACGGCCTGCGCAAGCGTGGGATGAGCGTCGACGTCGCCGGCAACGGCGAGTCGGCGTCGGTGATGGCCGGCGCGACTGAGTACGACCTGATCCTGTTGGACGTGATGCTGCCCGGCGTCGACGGGTTCGAGGTCTGTAGGCGCCTGCGCTCCCAGGAGGTGTGGTCGCCGACCGTGATGCTGACCGCCCTGGACGACGTCGAGGACCGGATCCGCGGCTTGGACAGCGGCGCCGACGACTACCTGTCAAAGCCCTTCAGCTTCGATGAGCTGATGGCGCGGGTGCGCGCGGTGACCCGGCGCGGAGCGCCGCGGCGGCCGACCCAGCTGTCGGTCGGTGAGCTGACGCTCGATCCCGCCGCTCGCACCGTGGAACGCAACGGTGAACCCCTGCCGCTGACCTCACGCGAGCTGTCGCTGCTGGAGCTGTTCATGCGCCGCCCCGGTGAGGTGCTGTCGCGCTTCGAGCTGCTCGAGCACGCCTGGGACAACGCCTATGAGCACCGCTCCAACGTGATTGAGGTGTACATCGGGTACCTGCGCGACAAGCTCGGGCGCGAGACGATCGAGACCGTGCGCGGCGCGGGGTACCGGCTGCGGACATGAGGTCCTGGCTGGCGCACCTGCCCTTCCGGGTCAGGCTGATGCTCGGGTTCGGGACCATGATCGTGGTCCTGTTCGGCGGGCTGGCGCTGTTGTTACACACGCTGGTGGAGAACAGCCTGGACCAGGCGCTGAAGCGCTCACTCCAGACCCGCGCGGCGGACGTCACGTCGCTTGTGAGCGGCCGCTCGCGGCTGCCATCCCTGCCCCAGAGCGACGGCACCTTCGCGATGATCGTCAGCGGGGATAAGGTGCTCGCGTCGACGCCCGGTGGCAGGCGCTACAGGTCTGAGTTTCGCACCGCGATCTCGGCACCGACGTTTCTCGAGGACGGAGACCGCGCCTGGCTGCTGGCTGAGCCGGTCGCGACCAGGCCACGCGCGGTACTGGTCGTCGGCGCTTCCCTGGCCCAGCGCAACCGGGCGATGACGACGCTGTCAGAGACGCTGTTCGCGGGCGGGCCGCTGCTGTTGCTGCTCACCTGCCTGGCCGGCTACGTGCTGGCCGCGCGGGCGCTGGCGCCGGTCGAGCAGATGCGTACGCGCGCTGATGAGATCTCCGGGTCGGAGGGCGAGCGCCTGCCGCTGCCGGTCGCCAACGATGAGCTGCGCCGCCTGGGTGAGACGCTGAATGAGATGCTCGCGCGCGTCGAGGAGAGCCTGACCCGCGAGCGGACGTTCCTGGCGGACATGGCCCACGAGCTGCGCACGCCGCTGGCGATCATCAAGCTGGAGCTGGAGCTGGCACTGGAGAGTGAAGGCGACCGCGCGGAGACCGAGGAGCGAATCTCCTCGGCCGCCGAGGAGGCGGAGCGGCTGATCAAGATCGCCCGCAACCTGCTGATGATCGCCCGCGCCGAGCAGGGCCGCCTGCCACTGGAGGTCACCGAGATCGACAGCGCCAAGCTGCTGGAGTCGGTCGCCGGGCGCTTCGGCCAGCCGGCGGCGGACCGGGGCCGGACGGTCACGGTGTCGGCCGCTGAGGACCTGATCGTGCGCGCCGACCAGACCTGGCTGGAGCAGATGCTCGCCAACCTGGTCTCCAACGCGCTGCGCCACGGGGACGGGGAGGTCAGCCTGGCGGCCAGCCTTGACGGGGCTGACCAGGTCTCCCTGCACGTACTTGACCGGGGCCCCGGCTTTGACCAGGGCTTCCTGGACTGCGCGTTTGAGCGGTTCTCCAGCAACGCTGAGGCGCGTGGCACCAGCAC
>JAFMRN010000252.1 GCA_017354065.1 Solirubrobacterales bacterium | reverse complement strand
CGCGCGAGGCCTCTGACCTGGTGCTGGTGGATGACGCCTACCAGGAGATCGTCGGCGCCGTTGAGGGCGGCCGCGGTCTGGCCTCCCAGCTGCGCCGCGCGGTCGCCTTCTACCTCGGCGCGAAGCTCGCACTGGTGACCGTCATCACCGTGGCGCTGGCCCTCGGCCTGGCCGCCCCGTTCCAGCCCGTCCACCTCGTCGTGCTGGAGCTGTTCATGGACATCGGCGCGTCAATCGCGTTCGTGTCCGAGCCGACCGCACCGGACACGATGGAACGCCCGCCCCGGGATCCCGCCAGGCGGTTCCTCGATCGCACGCAGCTGGCGGCCATCGGCCTCACCGCCGGGGCGCTGGTGGTCGCCGTGCTGCCCACGTTCCTGATCGTGCACGCCGAGTGGGGCACCGGCATGGCGCGCGCCGCCGCCGTCGCCGCCTGGCTGATCGCCAACACCGCCATCGGCTGGAACCTCCGCGGGCGCGTGCTGGCGCGCAACCTCGCCTTTCCCGTCTGGGGGTTGACCGCGCTGGCCGCGGGCCTGGTCCTGTCCCTGACCGGGATCGGGGCCGCGCTCGGCGTCAAGGTGCTGAACCTTGAAGCGCTGGCGATCACCGTCGGGATCGCGGCGGCCGGTGTGGTGAGCGCCGCGGTTGGCCGGGTGGTGCTGTCCCTGCGCGCGAGCCTTTAAGAAACCAAGCCCTGGAGCGGGTCGAGCTCCGGATCGGCATACCCGCCGAGCCCGGAGACCGACATCCTTCGCGCGGTCAGCTGCGTGACGTGGTCGCGGATCGGCTGGGGTACGGCGTCACCCCAGGCCTCCGAGGCTTCATGGACCTTGCCCATCAGCTCCTGGATCTTGTCCGGCGAGGGTTGTGCCTCTATCAGGCAGCGCAGTCCGAGGCCTATGTGCCAGCGCTCATCAAGCGATACCCGGTGCACGCCGTCACTGACGCCCGGCATCGCGCCGTCCTCCAGGTCCTCCAGCAGCGCCTGCTGGGCGCTGGACAGGACGATCCCCTCAATCACCATGTGGTACAGGCTGACGCCGTCCTCGAGCTGGAGCCGGCTCGCGGCCAGCTCGCCGGCCATGGCCGGCAGCTCCGTTTCAAACAGGTCGAGGATCGCCGGGGTGGTCAGCTCGCGCGCGGCCGCACGGCGTTCCGCGGCGCTGGCGCCGGCCAGCCCGAGCACCTCCGCGCCGACCCGGTCAAAGAACTCCGCGTGGCGTACCTCATCGCGGCGCTGGAGGAACAGCACCCAGGCCAGCAGCGTGTCGTCGGTCGCATCGCCGAACGGTCGCAGGTGCTCGGCCACCGCATCCTCGGCCACACAGAAACCGGCCAGCAGCCGGGTCAGGCGCTGGCGCCGCTCATTTGGCATGTCCTGCCAGGCGCGGGCGTCGGGCCCGAGGTCGATCGCCTGTGCATCCCACTGCAAGCTGGCGACGACCGAGGAGTAGAAGCTGAGCCGCGCGAACAGATTGTGGCGTTCTGAGGGCGGCAGGAAATCATCCCTGGTGGCCCCGCAGATGGGGCATTTCGGTCCATCCGGGACGATGTTGAAACACCGCCTACAGCGGTTGGACTCCCACTCTCCCATGCCCCGACGATATCAGGATTAGGCGGGCTGTTAGGGCGGCCTAACGCCTACGCCACAGGCGGCTGCCGTATTCAAAATCGGCAGCCGCGCCTGAGACTCAGGAGCCGAGACCCTCGCGGGCCTCACGCACCAGCGCCACGGCTTCAGGGAAGACGACCGCCATCACGCGGCGGATCTGATCCGCCTGCTCCTCGGTGGTGCCCTGAATGTTCACGCGGTTGATCGACGCCACGGTCAGGTCCACTGACAGCTTGATCGCGTTGTCCGCCCAGGCGAGACGCTGGGTGCTCTGCATCTCATTGGCGAACTCTGAGAGCCGCCGTTGAATCTCTTCCGGGTCCCCGAACGGGAACCCACCAAAGCCGCTTTCGTCCATGTACTTAACCCTACTCTCCCGCGCTCAGTGCTTGGGTGATCTGGGCTATGACTTTGTAGGGCTCGTGATCGACGCGGTCCGCCGTGATTCGCATGATCCGCCAGCCGGCGGCGATCAGCGCCGCATCCCGTGCCTTGTCGGCGTGGATCCGGTCCTTGTGGAACTCCCAGCCGTCGAACTCGACGATCAGCTTGTGCGCGGGCCAGACCAGGTCCGACTCGACGCCCTGGATGCCGTGGTTTGAGAGCGGCGGCGCCAGGCCGGCTTGCTGAATGAGGCTGCGGAGCTTGCGTTCATAGGCTGATTTAGTCCGGGACAGTTGGCCGGGTGGTTTGTTGAGCAGCTCGCGGATCACCGGCGCTCCGGCGTGGTTGGCCGGGACCCGGGTGAGCGCCGGTTCCAGCTGGCGGTCGAGGTTGTGATACCGCAGCTTGGCCAGGGCGGACTCGGTCTCCAGCGGGTCGGCGCTGGCCGCGTAGTCGATCAGGGTCCGGGCCGGGGCGGTGACCGGCAGGCCCTTGCGCCAGCGGACGTCCGTCTTGTCGAGTGCGGTTACGCGGTGGAGGGTTATGTCCGGATGCGGGGAACGGGCGAACCGCCCGGCGACGGTTGCGGTCACCTTGTCGGGGCGGTGATCGGCCAGCCCCCAGAGCCAGGCTGCGAACTCCCAGCTCAGCACCCCGTAGCCGCGGAGGTGCAGCGCGATGGCCATGGCGAGCGAGTTGGGCGTCGCGTGCCCGTATAGGTAGACGTCGCTGAGCAGTCGCGTCAGGGTTCCGCGGCGGATCCGTGTGGCGATCGGGCCGCGCGCCAGCCCGCCGGCCAGGAGCTGGCGCCTGTGCAGGCAGCGCTCCTGGCGGGCCGCGAGCCAGGCGAACTCGGTCTCGCCGGTGGTTCGGGGGTGCTCGAATGCACAAAGCGGTCCACGAAGCGGCGCTTCGATCGATTCAGCGCGATTTTCGTGCGCATATGCACAATGCGCGCCTCCGGCGGGAGCTTTGTGCGATTCGACATGACCCATCGCAACCTCGAGGGTTGCACGCCCCGGCGCCCGCTGCCGAAACTGGTACAGAACGGTTACAAACGGCCGGGCCACCTATCATGCGCCCACAATGACGGTTCTCCCAAGCCCCTCCGAGCAGGTCCGCTACGAGTCGGGCGTGCGCACCAAGTTCGCCGGTCTGGCGTTTGCCGCCGGAATCCTGACGGTCGCCTTCCTGTTGTTGCAGGAGGTCGGCTCGCACGGCAAGGTGGCCGAGGAGACCGTCCAGCTGCTGAACTACCACCAGCGCTTCCCGCTGGACATCGTCGGCGCGGTGCTGGACGCGATCGGCCTGTTGTGCACGGCCGTGATGCTCGGCTGGCTTGCGCGGATCTCGCGCGCGCGGGAACCCAGCCTGCAAAAGATCCCGTCATATCTGGTGATGGTCGGCGCGCCGCTGATGGCGATCTGCCAGCTGGTGGAGATCGTGGTCATCTCAATCAAGGCCAACAGCTTTGCGACCAGCGGCGCCCAGACCTACCCGCAGGCCTACAACCTGGTGCACTCGGTGACCGGCCTGCTGAACGCGGATGACAACCTGCTGCGCCCGCTGGGCATGCTGCTGCTGGCGGTCGGGTTCGTCTGGATCGTGATGAACGCGATGAAGGTCGGGCTGCTGCCGCGGCCGCTGGGTTACGCCGGGGTCGTGGCCGGTGCGATGGAGATCTTTCAGATCGGCCCGATCAGCTTCGTGATTCAGGGCGTCTGGCTGGTCGTGGTGGCGGTGCTATTGGCCGGGCGCTG
>JAFMRN010000073.1:4015-9422 GCA_017354065.1 Solirubrobacterales bacterium | reverse complement strand
GCGGGAGGGCTTCATCGACACGGTGCTGGGGCGCATCGGTGAGCCGGTGGTGCTGGACTACGTCCGCCTGAACATCCTCGCGCGGAAACCCGCTTCCTAATCCCACCGGGTCACTGCACTTACATAGAGTAAGCTGCGCTGGCGATGCCTGCTGCGCTGGCGATCCGGGACCTCTACAAACGCTATCCAACCGGCGTGGAGGCACTGAAGAACGTGTCCTTGGAGATTCCCGAGGGTGCGTTCTTTGGGCTGCTCGGGCCCAACGGGGCGGGCAAGTCGACGTTGATCCACTGCACCACCGGTTTGGCGCGGCCGAGCTCCGGGTCGATCGAGGTCTTCGGCCATGACGCGGTCGACCACTATCAGAAGGCCAGGGTCGGCGTCGGGCTCGCACCCCAGGAGATAAACCTGGACATGTTCCTGACGGTGGAACAGGTGCTCGACTACCACGGCGGCTACTTCGGCATGTCCCGGCGTGACCGCGCCGCGCGGATCAAGGAGCTGCTCGAGGCCTTCAGCCTGGAGGAGAAGCGCAAGGACGCGACCCGCTTTCTGTCAGGCGGAATGAAGCGGCGCCTGACCCTCGCGCGCGCGCTGATGCACAACCCCCCGCTGGTGATCCTCGACGAGCCCACAGCGGGCGTCGACATCGAGCTGCGCCTGGAGCTGTGGCGCTACATCGAGCGCGTCAACACAGAGGGCACGTCGATCATGCTCACCACCCATTACCTGGAGGAGGCCGAGCGGATGTGTGATCGCATCGCCTTCATCAACCACGGGGAGATAGTCGCCGAGGGCACCGTCCCCGAGCTCACGGCCCATTACGGCGTCGCCACCCTGGAGGACGCCTACCTGGCGCTCGTCGGGCGCGAGGAGCTCGCCCGCGCATGAGCCCCGCAACGATCCGCATGCAGTCCCTGGTCGGCCGCGAGGTCGCCCGGTTCATGAAGATCAAGCGCCAGACTCTCGGCGCGCCGTTGCTGGAGACCTTCCTCTACATCTCGGTGTTCGGCGCGGCGCTGGGCTCGCGGATCCACACGCTGCATGGCTACCGCTACATCGTGTTCGTGCTTCCCGGGCTGATCATGATGGCCTTTGCCACCAACGCCTTCACCAACAACTCCAGCTCGATCCTGCAGCAGAAGTTCACGCACGCGATCGACGATCAGCTCTCAAGCCCCGCATCTCCTCTGGAGCTGCTTTTGGGCTTCTCACTCGGCGGGTTCATCCGGGGCTTGGTGGTGTCGCTGATCGCCTACGTGGTCGCGGGACTTTTGGTCGGAGAACCTGTGCGCGAACCCCTGGTGCTGATCCCCTCAATCGTGCTGGTGGGGATGTTCTTCTCCCAAGCGGGGGTGTTGGTTGGGGTGCGCGCCCAGCAGTTCGATGACGTGGCGCTGTATCAGACCTTCGTGATCCAGCCGCTGATCTTCCTTGGCGGGGTGTTCTACTCCGCCTCCCTGTTGCCCCAGCCCTGGGGCACGCTGACCCGCTTTGACCCGATCTACTACATGATCGCCTTGGTGCGATATGGGTTCATCGGCTTCCATGAGACGTCCATCGCGATCTCCTTCCTGGCCCTGGCGGTGATCACCTTCGCGTTGTTCGGCTTCAACCTCTGGGTGTTCACAAAAGGCCGCTATTTGCGCACCTAGGGGGGTAAAAGTGGGGTCGATGTCCCTCTAGTACGTAATGACGTACTCCAGGGACATTGGAAAGCTGGCGGCCCGTCAGGCAGGCCGCGTCACGTGGGCGCAGTTGCGCCGGATCGGTGTCTCGGGTTCGACCCTCCAGGGTTGGGTCAACGCAGGAAGGCTCATCCCCGTTCTCCCAAAGGTCTACGCCGTGGGCTACGTATCGACCTCACGCGACTCCCGCCTCTGGGAAGCGGTCCTCTATGCCGGCCCCGGCGCGATGCTCTCCCATCTCACGGCGGCCCAGCACCGCAACTACATCAAGTACGCCCCAACCACGATCGACATCACCACCCCGCGCAAGATCAAGTCGCTCCCAGGGGTCAACGTATACGCGCGCCGCAACATCCCCAGAACGCTGGTCAACGGCATACCCGCCACGAACCTCGAGGACACGATCCTCGACCTTGCGCGCACGCGCCCCGATCTCCTCAAACGTGCGCTCTCCCAGCTCGACTACACCCACGAGTACGACCTCGAGACCCTGCGGGCGATCCCCAACCGAACACTCCAACAAGCGCTCGACACTTACGACCCCAACTACGCGCGCCTCAACGAGCAGTTCGAGCTCGACTTCTACGAGTTCTGCGTCAACCACCGCATAGAGCCGCTACCCACGCCAAACGTAGAGATCGTCCCGGGGATCACCGTGGACGCGCTGTGGCCCGAGCACAACCTGGCCGTGGAGCTCGACGGAAAGGGGAACCACCACTCCGACGCCCAGTTGCTCAGGGACGCCCAAAGAGACATGACGCTCCGAGATCACAACATAAGCGTCATCCGCTACCGGCGCGCTCAGCTCAAACGGGAGCCCCAGAAGGTCCGCAAAGATCTCGAATCAACCCTGAGGTTGAGCGCGAAATCAACCCAGCGGTCGTTTTCCACAAACACCTGAGCCACTACCTTTCTGTGCATGTCCTCTCATCCCGGTCGCGTGAACGCGATCTACGCCAGGCTTGCCGATTTCGTGGTGCGTTTCCGCTACGCGATAGTCGTCTTCTGGGTCCTCGTCACGGCCATATCGATGGTCGCGCTGCCCTCGCTTTCAAGCCAGATCAACTCGGACAACAGCGCGTTCCTGAAGTCGACCACGCCGAGCGTGAAGGCGGCGAACCTGGCCGCGCCCCTGAACGGCAGCGGCGCCGGCTTCAAGAACTTCAACGTGCAGATCGTGGCGGCCAAGAGCACGCCGCTGAACCCCACGGACCTCAACGCGGTCCAGCGCGTGGTGAAGCGGCTCAAAGGGGTCAGCGGTGTAAGGACCGCGACGCTCGCGGGCGTCTCCAGCGATGGGAAGGCGGCCCAGGTCATCACCCGCGTGAAGGCGAACCAGCAGGACGTCAGCGCTGATCAGACGCTGCTCAACAACATCACCGCGACGTTCCCCAAGGCAAGCGGTTTGCAGTTCCACACGGCGGGGCAGATTGCCACCGCGGTGGCCAACAACAAGGACTCCAAGAAGCAGGGCAACCAGACCCAGATGCTGTCGATCCTGCTGGTGATCGTGCTGTTGGCGATCGTGTTCCGCTCACCGCTGGCGGTGCTGGTCACGCTGCTGCCGAGCGTCGTGGCCCTGCTCGTCTCGATGCAGGTGATCGGCGAGCTCGGCGCGCACACCGGTGTGCAGATATCGGACATCACCCAGATCCTGTTGATCATCCTGATGATCGGCGCGGGCACGGACTACGGCTTGTTCCTGGTGTTCCGGGTACGCGAGAACCTGCGTGGAGGGCTGGAGCCCCACGACGCGGTACGCAAGTCGGTGATCAGCGTGGGGGAGTCGATCACCGGCTCCGCCGGCACCGTGATCCTGGCGCTCCTGACGCTGCTGGTCGCCAGCTTCGGCCTGTACCACGACCTCGGCCTGCCGCTCGCGATCGGCGTTTTCATCATGTTGCTGATCGGGTTGACGCTGCAGCCGGCGCTGCTGGCGATCTTCGGTTCCAAGGCCTTCTGGCCGGTGAAGCTGCACGCAGGCCAGCAGCAAGAGGGCCTGTGGGGGCGCGTGGCCAAGAAGCTAGTCGCCAAGCCAGGGTTGACGCTGGGGATCGGCGTAATCGTGTTCCTGGCGCTGGCGGCCGGTGCGCTCGGCTACAAGGCCGGGGGCTTCGGCGGGCAGACCAGCGCTCCCTCCGGTTCGGATGCGGCGGCGGGGAACGCGGCGCTGCAAGCGCACTTCCCCCGTTCTTCCAACAACCCCGCCAACATGATCTTCAAGCAGCCCACGTCGGTGTGGAGCAACCCCACGGCGATCTCCAAGGCGCAGACGGCGCTGATGGCCTCAGGCAAGTTCCGCCAGCTGGCCGGGCCGCTGGACTCGATCTCAGCGAAGCAGCTTGCCCAGCTCTACAAGCAGCTTGGGCCGCCACAGCGCCTGCCCGCGGCGGAGCCACCGAACCTGAAGGTGCCAAAGGCGCTGTACAACGCCTACCACCTGGACTCCCAGTACGTGTCCGCGGACGGCAGCGTGTTCCAGTTCATGGGTGGCCTCACGGCCGGCGCTCAGACCTCGAACTCGGCGATGCAGGCGACCCCCCAGGTGCGCAGCGCGGTCAGCGCGGCCGCCAAGCAGGCCGGCTCCAGCGACAGCGGACTCGGCGGCCAGGCGGCGGCGACCTATGACATCAACCACGACGCGAACGATGACCTGGCGCTGATCATCCCGATCGCGATCATCGCCATCGGACTCCTCTTGGCAGCCGTGTTGCGCAGCGCCGTGGCGCCGCTGTACCTGATCGTCAGCGTCGCCCTGTCCTACCTCGCCTCGCTCGGCCTGGCGACGATCATCTTCCTCGACATAGGCAACCAGGGTGGGATCACCTTCGTGCTGCCGTTCCTGATGTTCGTGTTCCTGCTTGCCCTGGGCGAGGACTACAACATCCTGGTCATGACCCGGATCCGCGAGGAGGCCCGGCACATGCCGCTGAAGGACGCGGTTGTGAAGGCGATCGCGCGCACCGGGTCCACGGTCACCAGCGCCGGGATCATCCTCGGCGGCACCTTCGCCGTGTTCGGCGTGGTCGGCGGCGGAGGCGGGGGCGGCAACTCGATGGCGCCGATCGGCTTCGGACTGGCGGCGGGCATCCTGATGGATACGTTCCTGGTTCGCACGCTGCTGGTGCCCTCAATCGTGATCCTGCTCGGTCGCTGGAACTGGTGGCCGACGAAGCTGGGTTCCCAGCGGGCATCCGCTAGCGTGCCCCCGGCTTATGAGTTACAAGATCCTGCTTCTGCCGGGTGATGGGATTGGCCCCGAGATCACCGCACCAACCGTCCAGCTGCTGAACCACCTGAAGCTGGATCTGACATTTGAAGAGCACGTCTTCGGCGGTGCCAGCATCGACAAGCACGGCACCGCGCTGACCGATGAGACGCTCAAGGCCGCCCAACAAGCGGACGCGGTGCTTCTGGCCGCGGTCGGCGGACCGAAGTGGGATACCACCGACCCGAACAAACCCCGTCCCGAGCAAGGTCTCCTGGGGCTCCGCAAGGGTCTCAACCTGTACGCGAACCTGCGCCCGGTGAAGCCGATCCCGGCGCTGTATGACGCCAGCCCGCTGAAACGAGAGATCATCAACGGGACGGACCTGCTGGTCGTGCGCGAGCTGACCGGCGGCATCTACTTCGGCGAGAAGACACGCACCGAGACCGACGCCTCCGACAAGTGCGCGTATTCGAAAACCGAAATCGAACGCATCGGAGTGGCGGCCGTT
>JAFMRN010000073.1:0-4005 GCA_017354065.1 Solirubrobacterales bacterium | reverse complement strand
CCCCCCGCCGGCGTCGCGGAAAAGTGGCGAGCGTCGACAAGGCCAACGTGCTGGAGACCTCAAGGCTGTGGCGCGAGGTGATCCACGACCTGCACAAGCGCGAGTTCTCCGACGTCCAGCTCGAGGACATCCTGGTCGACAACGCCGCGATGCAGCTCGTCTCGAACCCCGCCGACTTCGACGTGCTGGTGACCGAGAACATGTTCGGGGACATCCTCTCCGATGAGGCCGCGACGCTGACCGGGTCCATCGGCCTGCTGCCGAGCGCCAGCCTGGGTGAGCCCGGCAAACCCGGCCTGTTCGAGCCCGTGCACGGCTCGGCCCCGGATATCGCCGGGACCGGGAGCGCCAATCCGCTGGCGATGTTCCTGTCGGCCGCGTTGCTGTTGCGCCACGGACTGGGGCTGGAATCCCCGGCGGCGGCAGTAGAATCCGCTGTTGATCGTGCGCTGGCCGCAGGGCTTCAGACACGTGACCTCGGAGGCACGGCAACCACGGCGGAAGCCACCGAGACAGTTCTCAGCAACCTCTAGAGGCCCGGCCTCAAAGGCCGGGCAAAGACAGGAGCATCACGTGGAAAAGGCGGAACTCATCTGGCACAACGGAGAACTCGTTGCCTGGGAGGACGCCAAGGTACACGTACTGACTCACGGGCTGCACTACGGGACCGGCGTGTTTGAGGGCGTGCGCGCGTATGAGACCGCGCGCGGCCCGGCGATCTTCCGCCACCACGATCACGTCGCGCGGCTGTTCCAGAGCGCCGAGCTCTACTACATGCCCGTCCCGTACACGCGCGAGCAGATCCTCCAGGCCACGCATGAGCTGCTGGCCGCCAACAACCTGCGTGAGTGCTACATCCGGCCGATCGTGTTCCGCGGCTACGGGACCATGGGGCTGAACCCGCTGGAGGCCGAGGTCGACGTGTCGATCGCCGCCTGGCCCTGGGGCGCCTACCTGGGTGAGGAGTCAAAGCAGGCCGGCGTCCGCGCCAAGGTCGCCAGCTGGCGGCGCCTGCCCGCCGACAGCCTGATCCCGCACGCCAAGGCTTCCGGGCAGTACCTGAACAGCATCCTCGCGAAGATCGAGGCGTCCAAGGCCGGCTACCAGGAGGCGATCCTGCTCGACGCCCACGGCCGCGTCTGTGAGGGCAGCGGCGAGAACATCTTCGTGGTCAAGGACGGCGTGATCCTGACGCCGCCCCAGACCGCCGGGATCCTCGACGGGATCACGCGCGCGTCCGTGATGCAGATCGCGCGTGACCAGGGTTATGAGGTCTCAGAGCGCGACCTCGCGCGGGCTGAGCTGTACCTCGCTGATGAGGTCTTCATGACGGGCACGGCGGCCGAGCTCGTGCCGGTCACCGAGATCGACGATCACAGCGTCGGCACCGGCGCGCGCGGTCCGGTCACCGCCGCGCTGGCGGCCACGTTCGAGGACGCGCTCCGCGGTCGTGATGCGCGGTACGCGGACTGGCTCGACGTGGTCGACGTGCCCGCCGCGACCGCGCCGGCATGATCGAGGTCTACGACACCACCCTGCGCGACGGGATGCAGGGGGAGGGCATGTCCCTGTCGGTGGCCGAGAAGCTGCGCGTCGCGCACAAGCTGGATCAGCTGGGCGTGGATGTGATCGAGGCCGGGTTCCCGTCCTCGAACCCAAAGGAGCTCGAGCTGTTCAAGCTGCTCGCGGCCGAGGACCTTTCTCACGCGCAGATTGCGGCCTTCGGGATGACGCGCCGGCGTGACGTGTCAGCCGCCGAGGATCCGGCGCTGCAGATCCTGGCCGACTGCTTCGCGCCGGTCACCACGATCGTGGGCAAGTCCTGGTCGCTGCACCTGGAGAAGGTCGTGAAGGTCAGCCGCGAGGAGAACGTGGCGATGATCTCCGACTCGGTGCGGTTTCTGCGCGGGGCGGGCAAGCGCGTGATCTATGACGCCGAGCACTTCTTTGACGCCTACGCCGAGGACCGCGAGTACGCGATCGCCTGCGTGCTGGCGGCCGCCCAGGCCGGCGCCGACACGGTGGTGCTGTGTGACACCAACGGCGGGAGCCTGCCCGGGGATGTAGAGGGGGCGGTGCAGCAGGTCCGCGCCGCGCTGCCCGCGGAGGTGCGGGTCGGGATCCACTGCCACGATGACGCGGGTGTCGGGGTCGCAAACAGCCTTGCGGCTGTGCAGGCCGGCGCGACGCAGGTGCAGGGCACGATGAACGGCTACGGCGAGCGCTGCGGCAACGCGAACCTGACGACGGTGATCCCGAACCTGGCCCTGAAGCTCGGTCAGGAGACCTCGGTCGACCTGACGAGCCTGACCACGACGTCGGGGTTCTTCAATGAGATCCTGAACCTGACCCCGAACGCGGATCAGCCCTATGTGGGCCGCAACGCCTTTGCCCACAAGGGCGGGATGCACGTCGCGGGCGTCAACGCCGACCCGGCGACCTTCGAGCACATCGACCCCGCGCTGGTCGGGAACCAGCGTGAGGTGCTGGTCTCCGAGCTGTCAGGCAAGGGCACGATCCTCTCCCACGCTTCGCGGGCGGGGATCCACGTTGACGACGCGACGGCCCAACACGTGCTCGAAGAAGTCAAGGAGCGCGAGCACCAGGGCTACCACTATGAGGCCGCTGACGGGTCCCTGGAGCTGCTGTTGCGCAAGGAGACCGGCGACTACCAGCCCCTGTTCGTGCTCGAGTCCTGGCGCGTGATCGTGGAGAAGCGCGCTGATGACCGTGTCGAGACTGAGGCGACGGTGAAGCTGTGGGCGCCGCCAGCAGAGCCCAAACGCTATGTGCGAACCGCGGAGGGCAACGGTCCGATCAACGCGCTTGACGCTGCGCTGCGGCTCGCGCTGGTCGAGATCTATCCGGACCTGGCCGAGATCGAGCTGGCGAACTTCAAGGTCCGGATCCTCGATGGCAACCACGGGACCGAGGCGATCACGCGGGTGTTGCTGGACTCCCATGCAGGGGGCCGCGAATGGGGCGCGGTCGGGGTCTCGCCGAACGTGATTGAGGCCTCCTGGGAGGCGCTCCTCGACTCGCTCGAGTACGGGATGCAGGCGCGCAAGCTGACCGAGGCATGACCGACTCGCCGATCCCGCTCGCGCGGCCGGTGCTCGGGGCGCGCGAGGAAGAGCTTGTGCTGGAGGTTCTGCGCAGCGGCCACCTGTCGCTGGGGCCGCGGCTGGCTGAGTTTGAGGCGCGCTTTGGCGAGGCGGTCGGTGCTGCGCACGCGAGCGCTGTGTCCTCGGGCACGGCCGGGCTGCACCTGGCTCTGCGGGGTGCCGGGGTGGGGCCCGGCTCGGAGGTCATCACGACGCCGTTCAGCTTTGTCGCGTCCGCGAACGTCGCCCTGTATGAGGGTGCCACGCCGGTGTTCGTGGACATCGACCCGGTGACTCTGAACATCGACCCGGACGCGGTTGGCGCGGCGGTTACCGAGCGGACGGCGGCGCTGTTGCCGGTGCACGTGTTCGGCTATCCGGCGGATATCGGGGCGCTTGAACGGCTGGGGCTGCCGGTGGTTGAGGACGCGTGTGAGGCGCTCGGTGCCCGCTATTCCGACACGGGTTTGCCGGTCGGCGGCCGCGGCCACCCGGCGGTGTTCGCCTTCTACGCGAACAAGCAGATCGCCACCGGTGAGGGCGGCATGATCGTGAGCGGCGACGCCGCGCTGAAGCAGCGCTATGACTCCGAGCGCAACCAGGGCCGGGCGCCGAACATGGACTGGCTCGACCATGACCGGCTGGGCTTCAACTACCGGCTGTCCGATCTGCACTGCGCGCTGGGGATCGCCCAGCTGGAGCGGCTCTCCTCGCTGCTTGCGGGCCGCGCGCGTGCCGCTTCGCTGTACAACGAGGCTCTGGCCGGGCTCGACCTGACGCTGCCGGCGCCGGCTCAGGGACTGGCGCGACGCGGCTGGTTCGTGTACGTGGTCCAGCTGCCGCGCGGCGTCGACCGCGACGCGGCGATTCGCTCGCTTGCAGCGGTCGGGGTCCCCGCCAA
>JAFMRN010000072.1 GCA_017354065.1 Solirubrobacterales bacterium | reverse complement strand
GGACGACGCTCAATAGTCGTCGTCACGCTCAGAGCGTGACGACTCTGTAACGACTGAGACGCGGCGGCACAGCGCTGCAAAGGTTTCGTGCCTATTTGCGGGCTCGTTCCCAAGGCGACATCTGGGCTGCTTAGACTCGCTCGCAAGGCGATCCGAAAGGAACTTCAATGGCAGGCTCCAACATCAATCGAGTGATCATCACGGGCAACCTGACCCGTGACCCGGAGACACGCCAGGCAGGCAGCACGTCGGTCTGTGGCCTCCGCGTGGCAGTCAACGGGCGGCGCAAGAACGCCGAAGGCCAGTGGGTCGATGACCCCAACTACTTCGACATCAGCGTGTTCGGTGCACAGGGCGATAACTGCGCCCGGTTCCTGTCCAAGGGACGCGGCGTGGCGGTCGACGGGCGGCTGAATTGGCGCGAATGGCAGGACAAGGAAGGGAACAAGCGCCAGAGTGTGGATATCATCGCTGACACCGTGCAGTTCCTCGGCGGGCGTGATGAAGGCGCCAGCGGTAACGGGAACAGCTATTCGGCCCGCGGCGAGAGCTACTCCAGCCCCCGCACGGTCGAGAGCGACATCCCCGTGGACACCGCTGACTTCGTCTCCACCCCCGTGAGCGCCGGTGCCGCAGAGGACGACATCCCGTTCTGATGCGGTCCTGAATCAGACTTGGGGGCGGAGCTCCCACCGAATCTCAAGAGTGAGGCCACGTGGCAAAACAACGTAGAAGGCCGGCGCGCCGGCGCGACAGGAAGGCAGGACTGACGTCCACCCGACGGAAGCCCTGCCCGTACTGCCGCGACAAGGTTGAACAGGTCGATTACAAGGACATCGCGACCCTGCGTCGGTTCGTCTCGGACCGCGGCAAGATCCGCTCGCGCCGCATCACGGGCGCTTGCAGGCGCCACCAGAGCCAGGTGGCGCGCGCGGTCAAGCGCGCCCGCGAGCTCGCCCTGCTGCCCTACGTGGCTGAGGGCGGTCCTGAGGGTCGCGAGGGTCGCGGCGGCCGTGACCGCGAGCGCTAGGCGGAGGTAGTCGGAGATGCCACAGGCAATCCTGCTCCAGGACGTCCAGTCCCTGGGTGAAAAGGGTGCGGTCGTAGACGTCGCTGACGGCTACCTGCGCAACTACCTGGCGCCGCGCAAGCTCGCGGAGGTCGCCACCAAGGCCGCCGTCGAGCAGGCCCGCCTGCGCCAGGAGGCCGCAGAGCGCGCCGCGCGTGAGGCCGTCGCCAAGGCCCGCGACATCGGCGCGCTGCTGTCCAAGACCGTGCTGACGATCCCCCAGCAGGCCGGTGATGACGGCCGCCTGTTCGGCTCGGTCACCACCCAGGACATCGCCGACGCGATCCGCGACGCCCGCGGCCTGCGCGTTGACCGCCGCCGCATTGTGCTCGCCGAGCCGATCAAGGCCGTCGGCACCTACGCGGTGACCGTCGAGGTCGCCGACGGCGTCAGCGCCCAGGTCAAGACGATCGTCGTCGCCGCCTGATCCATAGCCTCACAGCCGGCCGCCACGCCGGTGCCTCAGAGATTCAGCTTTGACGGGCCGCCTATTAGCGGCCCGTTTGCGCTCCCCGCGCTTACTACCCGCAGGGATAGTCCTGAATGAAGAACCGGAAGTGACTGTGCCCACGCCCGGCGGGCTTAGCCGACTGGCACGTCACCCGACCTTGGGACAGATCCTCAGTCCACTTAACGGCCTTACCTCCTGGCGGAGCGTCGGTGCGGGGTTGATCATGTGCGCGCTACGGGCGCTGATCTCATCCAGATCCTGCAGCAGGCCGTTGGGCGAATGCACATAGCCATCGGTTTGCATGTCTTGGAGCACCTCGCCCGGGTTCTTGGCGGAGGCGATCGCGAGCTCGTTGGGGGATACGCCTGGCACCGGCGAGAAGGTCGGATCTTTTTTGAGCTGCTGTTGAATCTGCTGTGGGCTCATCGGCCGGTGCTCCTCCTCGCTCTGTGTGGACATGGCATCCAGCGCCCGTTGACGGATCTGGGTCAGCTGCGCGGGGGTGAAGTTCATGACCATGTTCTGGTTCGAGGAGTAGTTGTGAACGGGCTCCCCAGTGGACTGCTCGTACCCGTTGACCTCGGAGGGATCGACGTTCTGGAGCAGCAGCTGGTACTTGCTTGGCGTCTTTCCCCGGTTGTTGGACGTGACCACCTCGGTCACGTCACCCTCGCGGTTTGTCAGGCTGTCGGTCTCGCTCCCGTCCGCGTTGTGGGTGCCTGTGACGCTGTAGTTCCATGGGCTCGAACTCCCGCCGATGGTCAGGCCGAACAGCTTTGCTTCCGCCTTGATCGTGCTGGAGCCGGTGCCCACATCCACATTTACGGGGTTCACGACGCCCGCCGCGCCCGCCTTAGGTAGGCGACCGGAGTGCAGGAAGCTCTGGTAGGCGTCCCAGCCCTGCTTTGAGTGGATGTTGATCTCCATCTGGCGCATCTTGCCGTCGATGAAGGTAGTGCCGCCGCCCACATCGACGCCCACATCGTCGTTGCCGATTCCGAGCTGCATCGTGTTGGCCACGAGCTTGGCGTCTCCCGTCGAGATCTGTATGTCTCCGTTCGCCAGTCGCTTGACCCCGCTTGACAGCTGACGTCCCTGCTGGAAACCGAGCTGTCCTGATAGGTGCTCATAGGAGGCGCCCAGATCCAGCTCGTTGTAGGTGGACCGGTTCAGCGTGATGCCATCCCCTGCCGGCAGTGAACGCGGATCCAACGGGTTCGGGGTCGCCATCTTGTGGTTCTGCAGCGCACTGACTTGACTGGGACTGACTGTGAGCTGATAGTCGGTCTTGATGTTGTGACTCGCCGACCCACTGACACCGGCTCCGCCCTTCTCCAAGCCGGCGCTGCCCTTAACGCTGATCGTCGCGTTGGTGTCCAGGGTCTGTGACTGCGAGCAATCACTGTTCAGGGTCGGGTCACCGCGCGATACACCGAACGTGGCGCTCGTGCTGAGCGACACGGATCCCTTGGTGCCTCCCGCCCCACCATCGCCCTCCTTGCCTGGCTCCTTGCCGTCGTCTGATCCCTGACCCGGGAAGTCACACGCGCCCTTGGCCGGGCTCTCACCCGGCTTCGGCTCCTCACCAGACTTGGACCCCTTTCCGCCGAAGGTCTTCTCCCCCTTCCCGATTGTGGCCGTCGTCGTGCACGAGACGCTCGCTCCGTTGAAGGGCAGCACCGGAACCGGGTACCCGCCACCTATCGCCGGCCCGCTCTTTGGATAGTCATTCGTCCCGGGATTTTTCGACGCCGCGGGGGAAGTAGGTCCTACCGGTTTCGTCGGGCCTTGCGGACCTGTCGGTCGCCCGCTCGCCTTCGCGGCCGGCGCCGCCTTATGACAGCTGCGCTGGTGAAGCAGCTCACAAACGATGTTGGACAGTCCATCCTTGACCGACTTGCCGACCCCACCCGAGCCTGCGGCAAAGATCAGTCCGCCGATCAGCACCGCGACAACCGCGATCATGCCTAGGTACTCGATCAGGTTCTGACCGCGCTCACACCCGAACCGGCCACGTAGCGGAGAGCGGATGGTCGAGCGCGAGCTTGGGCACATGCTCAAAAAACTACGGCCTCGGCAGGCCGCCAACAAGAGCCTCAGGGCTCAACTGATCTATAGGACTCACGCCCAAGTCCTAGGCCCCAGTTGAGCCTCTGGGCCCATGGAACACAGCCCACGCATTGGTAGAGTCCGATCGCCGTGCGTGGCCGCGTACTGACATTCGCCCTGCTGACGATTCTGGGTGTGGTCGGCTGTGGGTCCTCTGGATCGAATACGCCATCACCCCAAGCTGTACGTGCCGCTGTCACCGCGTTCGTCCACGCGGCGCACGCGAAGAACTACACAACCGTGTGCTCACTGATGACGCCCTACGCGCGGGCAGAGGAGCAAAAGGCACAGAGCAGCATCGCCCAACAGCAGAGCGAGCAGGCTCATGGCAAACCCGAGCCGCTCCCCAAATTCACATGCCCTCAGGCACTGGCACAGCCGGGGGTCATGACCAACGCCATGAGCTGGGACTACCTAAGCGACAGCGACGTCGCCAAGGCCGAGATTCACTGGATCTCCAAAACGCAGGCCGAGCTGATCGAGAAACTCGCCGACTACACGCTGTACCAAGAGAACGGCCACTGGTTGGTCAACGGCATCTGACGCCCACCGGACCAGCTGGCCTAGCTCCTAGAACTTCTTGAAGTTATGAATCAGGTTGCCGCAGTTGTGGGCGGCCATCAACGAGTTGAACGCACCCCAGCCCTTGTGGTGGGCCTTGAATGAGTGGTACGCGTTGACCGCACTCAGCGCACACCAGCCGGCTGATTCAGCCTTGTGCAGTTTGGAGCCGCCACAGGCGGACAGGCCGAGCGCGGTGGACAGCGCCAGAACGGCGATCAGGGTTGTTGCAATCCTTCGCATCCTCTCGATCCTAGCCGCCGGCCCGGCCGGCCGACGCGCCGGCGCTCAAGCGCGTCCCGGTCGCCTGGGCGACGTCCACCAGCTCGGTCGGGTCCAGCACCTCCAGCTCAACCTCCAGCAGCGCCGCCCAGACCAGGAAGCTGCGGTTCCAGGGACCGTTGGTGGTGGCGATGCAGTACCCCGCACCGTCGGCTTCGACGCTCCCGTAATAGGCGGGGATCCGCGGGCGCACGGTGTCAGCGTCGGCGTGTAGCCGGATCCTCCCCGGCGGCGGCTCTGCCCCTGCGCCGTCCCCGGCCCCGCCGTTGCGCCGCCCGCGGATCTGGCGCTGGATGTAGGCGGCGGGGTCGCCGCCGGGCACCACCCGGCGCTGCCCGCGCCCCTCAACTCGCACAGCGGAGGTGATCCGGTCCAGGCGGAACGTGCGCCACGCGTCCCGGTCCAGGTCAAAGCCGGCCAGGTACCAGCGATAGCCGCTGTAGACCACTGCCGCGGGGTCCAGCAGTCGCCGCGTGTCGCGCTGGTCGCCGGTCATGTAGGAGAAGCGCACCCGCTGGGCATCACGGCAGGCGGCGGCGAGCGTGGCCAGCGCGTCGGGATCGATCCGCGGGCCCTCAAGCTGGAACGCGGAGGTCGCATGGCTCAACGCGCTCACGCGCCGGCGCAGGCGGGTCGGCAGGATCTGCTCGAGTTTGGCCAGCGCCCGCACGGAGTTCTCCTCGATCCCCTCCACCTGCCCGGCTGCCGCCGTGCGCAGGCCGACCGCCACGGCAATCGCCTCCTGGTCGTCCAGCAGCAGCGGCGGCAACTCGGCGCCGTTACCGAGCCGGTAGCCGCCCGCCACCCCCGGCGCGGCCTCAACCGGGTAACCCAGCGAGCGCAGCTTGTCGACGTCACGCCGGATCGTCCGCGGTCCGACCTCAAGGCGCGCGGCCAGCTCGGTGCCGGTCCACTCGCGGCGCATCTGCAACAGGCTGAGCAGTGCCAGCAGCCGGGCCGAGGTCTCGATCATGAGCCATAGGCTCTCACGAATTGAGGTCAGGAAGTGACCGCAATCGGCGGCCCCGCCGGAACGCGCCTCGGGGCCGGTGAACTCAAAGTCACCGGCCCCGCCGAAAACCTGTGGACGTTGCGGGGAAGCTTGGAATCGAACGCCGAGCCGCGAGCTATCTTCACTTCCCCCCGAATGAGCGCGACGGCAGAGACCTCCACCACACCGCACAACCTCGGCGCAGAGCGTTCGGTGCTGGGAGCGCTGCTGCTGGATGACCGGCACATGCACGCGCTGATCGAGCTGTCGCTGAAGCCCGAGCACTTCTACGCCCCCCAGCATCAGGCCGTGTTCGCGGCGATGCTCGCGCTGTACAACGCTGACGCGAAGATCGATCACCTGACGGTCGCGGAGCGGCTCGAGCAGAACGGCCAGCTGGAAGAGCTCGGCGGCGCGGCGATGGTTGAGGAGCTGGCCGCCTGGGTGCCGGCCTCGGGGCATGCCTCGGAGTACGGCCGGATCGTCCGCGAGCAGGCGATGCTGCGTGACCTGATCAAGGTCTCCTATGAGGGGATTGCCTCTGTCCAGCAGCGCGACGGCTCCGCGGCGGAGATCATCGAACGGGCCGAGCGCGGGATCCTGGAGATCGTCGGCGACGAGCGCCAGCGCAGTATCCGGCCGATCGACGCCGTGCTCGATGAGGAGGTTGAGCGCCTCCACTACCGCTCGACGCAGAAGAGCGTGCTGACCGGTACGCCGTCCGGCTTCCGCGACCTCGACGAGATGACCGGCGGCTTCCAGCCCGGCAACCTGATCATCCTCGCGGCGCGTCCCTCGATGGGTAAGTCGGCGCTTGTCTGCAACATGGCTGAGAACGCCGCGCTGGAAGGCCAGGCGGTCGCCCTGTTCAGCCTCGAGATGTCCGAGTCGGAGCTCGCTCAGCGCTTCGTGGCCTCCCAGTCGAGCACCAAGGGCGATGACCTGCGCCGCGGCAAGGTCCCGGAGAACCGCTGGCCGAAGATCAACGACGCCTGCATGCGCCTGTCCAACGCCGACTTGTACGTCGACGACAGCTCGGACACCGGCGTGCTGGAGGTGCGCTCCAAGTGCCGGCGCCTGCACCAGCAGCTCCAGGACAAGGGCGGGCTGAAGCTGATCATCATCGACTACCTGCAGCTGATGCGCCATGAGGGCCGGATCGAAAGCCGGGTTGAGCAGGTCGGTCAGATCAGCCGCGGTTTGAAGTCGCTGGCACGCGAGCTGAAGGTCCCGGTGGTAGGCCTCTCCCAGCTGTCGCGTGGTGTCGAGCAGCGCGCCGGGGACAAGAAACCGATCTTGTCGGACCTGCGTGAATCCGGCCAGATCGAGCAGGACGCCGACCTGGTCATGTTCATCTACCGCGACGAGTACTACAACCGCGAATCGACACGCGCGGGTGAGGCGGACATCATCATCGCCAAGCACCGCAACGGCGCGGTCGGCGAGATCACGCTCGCGTTCCAGTCCGACTACCCGCGCTTCATCAACTACGCGGGCGCACGTTTCGGTGACTAGGTGCCCCTATGACATCTGTGACGGCTCCGGGCTGATCTTCGATGAGGAACGCCGCGAAGCCTCGGACTGCCGTTGCCGGCCCCAGGTGATCGCCGGCATCCGTGCGCGCAGCCTGTCCGCGGTGATCCCCGAGAAGTATCGCGATGTCGGCTTTGAGCGCTTCCCGGTGACCGAGATCGAACCCCGCATCGTGGCCGCCACCCGGCGCTTCTGTGACCGCATAGACCAGAACCTGGACGCGGGCAAGGGGCTGTGGTTCATGGGCCCGGTCGGGACCGGCAAGACGACCTTGGCGATGCTCGTCACCCAGGCCGCACTGGCCGCCGGCCGCTCCGCCGCGCGCTACTCACTGCCGGGCCTGCTCTCCCAGATCCGGCGCACGTTCGACACCGGCGGCCATGACGACCTGTTCGACCGGCTGGCCGCCGTCGACCTGCTGCACATCGATGACATCGGTGCCGAGCAGACCACGCCCTGGGTGCTTGAAGAGCTCTACTCGATCATCAACGCGCGCTATGAGGAGCGGCGCTCCGTGGTGATCACGACGAACATCCTGGACCGCGAAACGCTGTGTGCCCAGATCACCGAGCGCACGGTCTCACGGCTGACGGAGATGTGTGACGAGCTGCCGCTGATCGGCGTCGATCACCGCATGGACGTCGGCGTCGCTTGATGCACCGGAATTAAGGGATGTTGGCTAATGGGCGCTATAGCGCCCATTAGCGTCCAGGCCCTCCATAAAACAAACCCTCGGTAACAGTCAGATAACAGGATCGTCGCGGGATCCGTCTAGCTTGCGCGGCCGACCCGGGGGATTTACGGGGTCCTGACGCAGCATCCACCCCTAGACACAGAGGCACAATGGCCAAATCTTTCTCACGACCGGCAGCCGGCGCGGTTGCCCTCAGCACCGTGGCGCTGCTGGTTGGTGTTCCGGCCGGCGCCAGCGCCAAGACCCAGGGCTTCCGGCCGGGAAGCCTGGCGGTTGCCGCCACCACCTACCCGACCGAGAAGCCCGACCTGACCGTCGGTCAGCCGATCCCGACCTGGAACCCGGCCGGCCAGGGCTCCTCCAACGGCATTGCCGTCGCAGACGGCACCTACCCGTATGCCTTCAACAACGACGGTCCGGACGGCAGCTTCGCCGTGTCCTCCGCGGTCAACCTGCTGGACGTCAACAACGGCGGCCACCTGCTCGACCGCTACGACGTCCCGACGAGCGAACAGACCACGAGCTTCAGCTCCAAGTCTGAGCTGGCACTGAACCTGTCGACCGACGGGCAGGACCTGACCTGGTCCGGTTACAACGCCGCGCCCGGCGCCCTGGACGCGTCCAACTCGAACACGCCATACGTGTACGACGCGACCAACCCGGACATCGCCAGCATGCCGAACTCGCCGTCCGGTACTCCGGGCTACTTCCGTCGCGTCGGTGACTACAACGTCGCCAACTCCAAATTCAGCTACACCGACACGAACGACTACAGCGGCGACAACGGCCGCGCGGCGCTGCTGGACAACGCCGCCGACGAGATCTTCATGGCGGGTAACTCCAATAACGGCTCGACCTCCACGGCGCAGCCGCTGGTGAACGTCACCGGCGCTCAGTCGGTCACGCCCGGCCAGCCCGCCGACACGGTGCCGAGCAAGCCGCTGGCAAGCTTCTCAACCCAGCAGATCGGTGCGACCAAGGTCGATAAGCCCGGCAAGGACACGAACTTCCGTGGCCTGACCGAGTTCAACGGCGTCGTTTACTACACCAAGGGCTCGGGTTCCAACGGCGTCAACACGGTGTACTTCATCGACACCACCGGCAACGCCTGCCCGAACGGCACCGGCCTGCCGGCCCCGGGCGCACCGCTGCCGACCCAGACGGGTGCGACCTACAAGATGTGCATCCTCAAGGGCTTCAACACGGGCCTGGCGTCCGCTGAGACCAAGCAGTTCCCCTTCGGCCTGTGGTTCGCCAACAAGGACACGCTGTACGTGGCCGACGAGGGTGACGGCGGCACGACTTATGACCCGACCACCAATACCTGGGCCGACGCGGCTCCGAGCTCGCCGGGCGGCAGTGACGCAGGCCTGCAGAAGTGGGTCTTCGACGGCACCCAGTGGAACCTGGCCTACACGATCCAGAATGGTCTGAACCTCGGCCAGCCCTACAGCTCGCCGGTGAAGGGCTATCCGACCGGGAACAACAGCGGCAACGGCGGCACCAACCTGCCCTGGAACCCCGCCAACGACGGTCTGCGCAACATCAGCGGCCACGTCAACTCCGACGGCAGCGCCACGATCTATGCGACCACCTCAACGGTCAGCGGTTCCGGCGACCCGGGCGCTGACCCGAACAGCGTCGTGGCGGTGACTGACAAGCTGGCCTCAACGACCGCGGGGACCGACAGGTTCCGCACCGTCGAGGCGCCCCGCAGCGGCTTCCGCTACGGCGGCGTCGCCTGGCTGCCCAACAAGTAGCGGCCGGGGGGGGGGGGGGG